>JAZNWG010000354.1:0-4031 GCA_045593225.1 Oscillospiraceae bacterium | reverse complement strand
TCGAGTACTATGCAAGCGGCTACCGCACCTCCGAGAACACCTCGCTGGCCAAAGCTACATACGGCGGAAAGGACGGCTGGGTGTCGTTCTTTGAGGTGACCGAAGGCGCCGAAAAAGGCTCCGAGCCCGAGTTCGTCATTGGCTACATTGAGTTTATGTTTGAGGAAGGCGCTGATATCTACAGCATACAGGTCGGACTTCCCGAACAGACGGACAAGACTACTGCGGCTGAAAAGTTTGAATGGATAAAAGCCCAATAAAACAAAACCCTGTGAGATGATCACAGGGTTTATTTTCATATATCGTGGAAGCTGCGCTTCTTGTTCTGCATTACAAGCCTTATCATGCGAGAAGTTACTGCTCTCCTTAACGGAGATTTCAGCTCCTCCACCTCCGCCGCCTTGCGTTCTACCGAGCGCTTTTTCAGCTTTACAAAGCGCGCAGGTACGCTGTCTGCAGTAAGCTGCGACAGGCGCTCTATGCACAACTCGCAGTCGCACGCGTTGAATCTGCGCAGTATCTGCGCCGCATGGTCATCTATCACAAGCGCGGTGAGATTAAAGGTCTCAGCCTCCTCGTCAGAGCCGAATACCGTTTCAGCGTCGCGCTTCATTATCTTAGTGAGCGGCTCGAGTCCGCGCAGCTTTCTCGGAATGCTGCTCTTTCCCGCAAGGATAGTGGGATTTACCATATCGTTGCGCTGCTCCACAAGACGCATTACCTGCGGAGTCTTGCTGCTTGCCTCGCCGCCGACCTTGTCAGCCTTTTTGCTTGCTTTTTTAGTCGCAGGCTTCTTTGCAGGAGCCTTTCCGCCAGCCTTTGGCTTCGACTTTTCGCTCAGCTTTGCGGCGGGCTTCGTTTCAGCCTTCGGCTTTGCTTCAGACTTTGGCGCAGCCTTGCTCTGAGGCTTTTCAGCCGCCTTTGCGCTTGGCTTCTTAGCCGCTTCAGCCTTAGTCGGCTTCTTCTCGGAAGCCTTTGGCTTCGCAGCTGGCTTTTTTACCGCCTTGCTTTCCTCGGCGGGCTTTGCAGCAGCACGCTTTTTAGGCTCAGCAGGCTGTTTTGGTTTCTTTGTTTTTTCGGCACTCATTTGCTTTTAGCTCCGCCCTTTTTCGCATTAGCTCCTATAAGCTCGTCCACAAATGCAATAAATTCCTTTGTCGCCTTAGACTTGGGTGAATATGTGATGACCGATTCGCCGTGCGCAGGCGCCTCTGCAATGCAAACACTGGCGCTTATTCTGCTCTTAAATATCTCTATCTCAAGCTGATCAGCGATCATCTACGCAAACTCCTCAACTTCCTTTGTCAGCGTAAGGCGTGAATTATATTTGTTGAGTAATATTCCGCGAACCTTCAGACCCTTGTTATAATAGCGCTGGACAGCGAATATCGTCTGCTTCAGCTGAGCTATACCCTGCAGGCTGAGGATCTCGCAAAGCATGGGAATAACAAGCTCGTCCGACGCGGTGTATGCGTTGATAGTAAGTACCGACAGCGCAGGAGGCGTATCAAGAACTATGTAGTCGTACTGGTCCTTTATCTCCTCAAGCTGCTCGCGCAGGATATACTCTCTGCCTACACCTGTAAGCTCCAGCTCAACGCCTGAAAGCAGGATATTTGAGGGAATAACGTCACAGATCTCGCCCTTGATGATAGCGTCTGTGATATCGCAGTTGCCCTTGAACAGATCATAGGCAGTGAAATTGTCCTCTGCCTCTGTACCAAGGCTGAAGCCGAGGTTTCCCTGCGGGTCAAGGTCAATAGCAAGCACCTTGTAGCCTTTTTTTACAAGTCCGCCGCACAGTCCGCAGCAGGTAGTGGTCTTACCTACGCCACCCTTTTGATTGGTAATAGCAATAACCTTTGCCAAAGCTTTATACCTCCAAAGTTACCATAGGGCGCACAATTTCTGTCCGCCCTATGAGTGTATTTGATATAGAAATTAGAACTCGGGGTCGATGTACTCGCCGGACTCTGTATCCTCGGGGCAGTACATATGGTAGTTTGTCTTACCGTTCTTCTTAACGAAGTACATCGCGGTATCAGAGAACGCAAGCAGCTCGTTGCAGTCCTCGGAATGCTCGGGACAAAGCGCAATACCGATACTTGCCTTAACGTTGATGGTCATGCTGCCGTCAGCAGTTGTGTAGCCGCCGTACAGCTCGTTGATGATGTCCATGGAGATGTTCTCGATGTTCTCGATATCCTCCTGATCGGTGAAGCACAGAACGAACTCGTCACCGCCGAAGCGTCCTGCGAAGCCGCCCTTGTCGTCAACCTTAACGCGGATAGTGTCAGCAACATACTTGATGACCTCGTCGCCGATGGTGTGACCATATCTGTCGTTGATGAACTTGAAGTCGTCAACGTCGATGAACAGCAGCGCGATCTTGTTACCGCCGCGGCGCTCAAGCTCTGCTGTAAGAGTTCTTGTGAATGTATTTCTGTTGTAAAGCTGAGAAAGGAAGTCAAAGCTTGCACGCTCAGAGAGCTGAAGCTCCATCTTCTTCTCGTTGTCGATATCAGTCATAACGCCGATAACTCTCAGCGGCTCGCCAAGACGGTCTGTGATACATACCGCACGGAGCGATACCCAGATAACTGTACCGGACTTAGCGGTAAGCTGATATTCGCCGCTGTAGCCGTTCTTATCTCTGAGCAGCTGGCTTATATCTCTCTTATACTTTTCAGCGTCCTCAGCAGGCATCAGCGCGTCGATGAAGCGACCGTTGGAAAGGGTTGCAGCATCTGTATCGATATTGAACTTTGCAAGTGTGTTCTTGGAAACATACATGCTCTCCTTGTGGAAATCCCACTCGAACAGCATATTATCAGACAGCTCAGCAATGGTACGATGACGCTCCTCGCTCATGATAACCTCATCAAGCATATCGTTGAAGGAGTCCTTGATGCGTCCAAGCTCGCTCTTTCCGTTCTTGATGGTGAATCTGATATCGTAGCCGTTCTCTTCCTCAGAGATAGCGTCCATTGTCCGCAGCATCTCCTGCATCTGGCTTGTGAACTTGCTGATCATCAGCCATGCACACAGCGCTGCAAGAGCACAAGCTACCAGGATAACGCCCCAGCCGATGATGATAGCCATTGTGGAGAACGCACCGAATGTACCGGTCTTAACAACGCCTGCCCATCTCCATGTGCTTACATTGGGGATAATGCCGCAAGCATATGTATACTCACCAAGATTGCCTGTGATAACAGTCTGGTTCGCAGATGTGTTATCTACCATTGTTGTTCTTGAACGCATATCAGCAAGCGTTCCGCTGATAGATGTATCGTTCTTTACAGACATATCATTTCCGAGATTGATTGTCTTTCCGCTCTCATCGAACAGGATCATGTGACCGCCGTCAAGGAAGTCTCCGGCAAGAGCAGCAGCAACATTGCTGTCAGGGGCGATGGATACCACAGCAACAGCATAGCCGCGCTTTGCGGTGTCCTCATAGATCTCCTTAGCTACATAGAAAGCTTCCACGCTGCTATAATTGTTCCATGTCAGGATACCGGAAACTGTAGAAAGGCCGTTTTCACTGAAATGCTCGAACTTAAGGCCTGTATTGCCGTTTGCGGAAGCAACTATATCGCCTTCAACATCAACGATCAACACATCGATAAAGTCAGCGTCAGTATTAACTGCAGACTTCAGAACGGACGCAGCCTTGCTTCCGTCACCCTTCGCAGCCTCAATGATGACCTCGGACTTAGAGATCATGCCAACTGTACCGGTGTAATAGGAAAACAGCTGGTCAAGCGCAACAGACTTTGACTTCGCTACCGCGGAGAGCGTGTCGGTCTTTACCGAGGACTCATAGCCCGCGAGCGAGAATGTGCCGACAAGACCTACGATAAGAGCAGGTACTATCGTGAAGACCAGCAGTATAGCCGTAAGAACGACCTTCAGCTTTGCATTATTCATCTTTAACTAATCCCCCTAGTTATGTAATATGATTTTTGCCAAATAAATTATCAATAATCCGACTCGCGCGCCATTTTCTTCTGACGCTGTGCAAACTG
>JAZNWG010000353.1:0-7928 GCA_045593225.1 Oscillospiraceae bacterium | reverse complement strand
CCTGCGTTATTCACCAGCACATCGACATGGCCGTATTCACGGAGTATCTCCTCGGCAGCGCGCGAAACGTCTGCCCAGTCAGACACATCAGCCCTGACCGCCTTGCAGTGGAGCTGCTCACAAAGGCGCTCCGCCTCCTCCTTACGCGAATTGTATGTGATGATGACATCATCGGTCTTTGCAAACTCTGCGGCGATTGCGCTGCCGATAGCACCTGTGCCGCCTGTAATTACAACTACGCTCATTTAGCAGTTACCTTTATCTCGTCATTTTCAGCAGTTATGCTGATCTTTCTGAGCACCTTGTCGGCGTTGTCGATGATAGTCTCAGCTATGACATCCTCTATCTCGCTGCGGATAACGCGGCGGATATCGCGGCCGCCGAACTTGCCACCATGCGACTTCTTCGCAACCGTCTTGTATACATCTTCAGTGATGGAAAGCTCTATCTGCTTTTCCTTAAGCGGGTTTTCAAGCTCGGACAGCATAAGCTTTGCTATCTTTGCGTAGCTTTCCTCGGAGAGCGGTGCGAATGCAACTATCTCGTCGATACGCGCGAGGAACTCGGGGCGCAGGAAATCACGCAGGCCCTTCATTGCGCGCTCCTTGCTGATATCACCCTCGGACTTGCTGAAGCCGATACCGCCCGAATTATGGCCCGAGCCTGCATTTGATGTCATGCAGATAACGGTGTTCTCAAAGCTTACTGACCTGCCGTGAGCGTCGTTTATCCTGCCCTCGTCAAGTATCTGGAGCAGGATATTCATCACATCGGGGTGAGCCTTTTCTATCTCATCGAACAGAATTACCGAATATGGCTTTCTGCGCACGCGCTCAGTAAGCTGTCCTGCCTCGTCATAACCGACATAACCGGGAGGCGAGCCGATTATCTTGGAAACGCTGTGCTTTTCCATATATTCCGACATATCAAGTCTGATAAGAGGCTCAACTGTGTCGAACATCTCCTTTGCAAGCACCTTTACAAGCTCGGTCTTTCCGACGCCTGTGGGGCCTACAAATATAAAGGAAGCGGGTCTGCGGCGCTCGGAAAGCTGTACTCTTGTGCGCTTTATCGCCTTAGCGACTAACTCACACGCCTCGTCCTGTCCGATCACCTTTTCCTTCAGTGCGTCTTCAAGCTTTGCGATACGCTTGTATTCGGTCTCCTTTATCTTATTGGCAGGGATTCCCGTCCACATCTCAATGACCTTGGAAAGGTCGTCCATTGTGACCTCGACATTCTCTGCCTTGTCCTTTATCTCGTTTATCCTTGCCTCGTTCTTGGCGATCTTAGTCTTGATCTCGGCAAGCTTTTCGTAATCACGCTCTGCTTCTTCGGCAAGCTCATTTTCCTCGGCACGGAGCTTTTCAGTCTCGACTTTAAGCTTCTCGTACTCTGTGATATCTTCATTCACAAGGCTTGCACACGCGCAGGACTCGTCAAGCAGGTCTATTGCCTTATCGGGAAGGAAGCGGTCGTTGATGTAGCGCTCGGAAAGCACTGCGCACATTCTTGTAAGCTCGGAGGATACCTTTACCTTGTGGTGGTTTTCGTAGTATTCCTTGATACCCTCAAGAAGCTCTACAGTTTCCTCGATAGTAGGCTCGTTGATCGTTACAGGCTGGAAACGGCGCTCAAGCGCACTGTCCTTTTCGATATGCTTGCGGTACTCGTTGAATGTTGTCGCGCCGATGACCTGAAGCTCGCCTCTGGAGAGCGCGGGCTTGAACATATTTGCGGCGTTCATCGTGCCCTCGGAGTCGCCTGCACCGACAAGATTATGCACCTCGTCTATGAAAAGAATTATATTGCCTGCGGTCTTTACTTCCTCGATAAGCGCCTTTACGCGGCTTTCAAACTGACCGCGGAACTGAGTTCCTGCAATAAGCGCAGTGAGGTCGAGCAGATAAAGCTCCTTACCCTGAAGTCTGAACGGAACATCACCACTGACAAGGCGCAGCGCGATACCCTCTGCGATAGCAGTCTTGCCGACACCCGGCTCGCCGATAAGGCAGGGGTTGTTCTTTGTGCGTCTGGAGAGTATCTGCAGAACACGGTAAATTTCGTTATCCCTGCCGATGATACGGTCTATCTCACCGTTCTTTGCACGGCGGGTGAGATTTGTGCAATAGGTCTCGAGATTTCTACGCTTTTTATCCGTCTTTTCCTTTTTCTTAGGTTTCTTTTCAGAGGAAGCCTCGTTATTCTCATCAGAGCTCTTTTCGCCGCTCATTCCACCGAAAAGGTTCTTCAGAAAGCTTGGCATTGTATTTGCGCCGCCATGCTCGAAGCTGTTTTCCTCACTGTCCTCGCTTTCATCGTCAGCAGCGAGATCAAGCTCGTCACCGCCGAGGCCGAGGTGCTTCAAAAGCTCGCTGTCAGGCATGCCGTTTTCGTCAAAAACAGCGTCGTAAGCATTATCAAAATCGTCCTCGGAGATACCCATCTGCTTGAGATAATCGCTTATCTGCGGCATTCCGAGCTCTTTTGCGCACTTGAAGCACAGGCCCTCATTCTTTCGGTCTGTTCCCTGCATAGAAGAAATGAATATTGCAGCAGGTCGCTTCTTGCACCTTGAACACATCATCATAATAAATCACCCAATCTTTAAGTCGCTAATGAAATTAAGAAAATCAAAATTGTAGAAAACACTGAATACATAAGTCGAATCAATATCAGCTGCGTTGAAGAACATTATCGTTCCGCCGCAAAGCACTGTGATAAGTCGCACGATGATACATACGACAAATACCGAAAACACACCCTCAACAAGACCTACAAGTCCGCCACAGAAGGAATTGAGGCCGCCGATAACAGGTATCTTGTTGACGAACTTCAGCAGCTTTGAAAGCAGGCTAAGCACGATCACTACCACGCAGAAAATAAGGACAAATGCCACCGTCTGTACAAGTATCTTCACGCAGGGCTCGATCATGCCGTTGATGACTGCCTCCTTGAAGCTTGCGGAAGAGGACATCATGATAAGAACTACGGAACGCACCGCAGACGCCTTGCCGTCAGCTATCTCATCAGCCATCCCGCCGAAGAACATCGGCACAGCCTCGCCTACGCTCTGCGCAAACTCAGCAATGACGCCGAAGGACGAAGAATTTCTGATATTGCACGCAATTATCTGTGCAACTACCATTCTGCCGAGTCCGTATCTCTCGATATCAGTTCTTGTAAACTCGGCGGTCTTGCCGCTTACGCCTGTGAGGTCTATCTCGCCTGTGACACCAAAGCCTTTAAGATCCTCAGCTGTAATTCCGCAGCTGCTGAGATCAACGTTTGAAAGATCCATTACTACCTTATTCTGTTCACCGTAATCAGGCTCTATATCCTCCACTGCAACATCATTCACGCGGATCGCGCTGTAATCAACATCATCGATCTCGGAAAGCGTGATAGAGCCAACCGCGCTGTCTATTGCGGTGCTTACAGTCTGCTCGATCGGCTGCTCTGCAAAATTCTTATAAGCAAAGTCGGCTATCGGGCCGCTGAAAAGCATGGAGCATATGAATGCTACCACTACCGCAGCAAGGCTGACAATAGCGCTTGCAAAGCCGCGCTTGAAGCCTGCAAACAGCATGCCCACCAACAAGCCAACGGTAATGATATCATAAATTATCGCAAAATTTGTCATTGTCGTTCTCCTTTCGGCTGTGATTACAGCGCGATCCTCTGCACTACGTTGTAACCCAGCAGATAAGCGTGTCCGTTCATTACGATCATATCAGAATAGACATCGTCAAGCTCGTAGGTCTTCTGAAGCTGGAGTGCTCCGTTATACGAGTCTATCTGTGATCCTAAAAGGACATAGAAGCTGCCGTTATCCTCACATACGCGTGTAAGGCCATCTATATATATCGTTCCCGCAGCTTCAAGCGCTTCATTATAGACAGTAAGAATATCACCGTTCGAGCCTGCGTCGTTGAATACCACGCTGAATGCCGTCTCCTGCTCGGGGATATCGGTTATACCCTTGCCGAAGGTGCAGGAAGCAAGTATCTCGCCGTTTGCCGCATTTACGCGATGACAGCTGTTTCCTGTCACCACGAACAGCTCGTTGTTTATATATTCCAGCGAATAGGAGATATCACTGCCAACATAGGTCTGCCATATATGCGACTCGGCGTTATCAAGATCGAAGCGTATCAGATAGAGCTGAAGATCGCCACCCTTGGCGCCCAGCGCAGTTACGAAGATACTCTTGTCGTCCTTTGAGAACTCTGTCTGCATGATCTTATAGTCGGGAGACGCCCAGCGGAATATCTGCTTACCCTCGCCGTTGAACACATAGAGATAGTTGGAATAGCGTGTTGATGTAGTTATAACTGCGCTGCGCTCGTCATTTCCGATCGAAGCAAAAACTATGCTGTCCTCGACCTCATTACTGAACACCTCGCCTGTACGCGAATACAGCTTGAAGCCCTTGCCGTTCTTGTCATATACCACAACTCGCTTATCATTTGCCTGCGATACGGGATTCTGGAAGCCGTGCTGTTCATCGGTTATCTTCGCGCCCTCGCTGTTATAAGTGTAGATGTAGGTATCAGTGAGCAGATAGAAATTCTCGCCCAGCTCGTCAAGCGTGTAGCCTGCACTTCCCGGCAGCTCTACCGGGAAGCCGCCCTCGCCAACGTCAAGAGCCGCGTCCTTGAACGGCGCGATGATACTGCTCCAGTTAATAATGACAAGCACTATCACCAGAACTATCAGTACAACTATACCAAGCCTTAATAACAGCTTCTGTCTTGCACGCTTTTTACGGAATTTATTTATATTATTGCGTTCCTCCATGAAGCGCCTCCTTGATGTTTCAATAAAAGACCTTGTTGAGATACAGGCCATTTGGCGGCAGCGTTATTCCGCTGAGCGAACGGTCGCCTGTTTCAAGCGCATTTTTTATATCTTCCTCGGTGCGTCTGCCCTCGCTTATGTAGAGCAGAGTTCCCGTTACTATTCTCACCATATTATACAGAAATCCGTTGCCGCTTATGCGCACCTCGCAGACATCGTCCTTAAGCGTTACGCTGAGGTCGTATATCGTGCGCACTGTGGTCTTCATGCGAGCCTTGCCCTCTGCCCTGCAGAAGCCGCCGAAGTCATGCTCACCTATAAGCAGCTCTGCCGCGCGGTTCATTGCCTCGACATTCAGCTTATAAGGATAGTGGAAAGCGAGGTCCTGCAAAAAAACATCACGCTGCGGCTTGTTGCTGATGAGGTACACATACTCCTTGCCCTTTGCATTATAGCGGGCGTGAAACTCGTCATCGGCCTCCTCGCAGGAGAGCACCGCTATGTCAGGCGGAAGCAGAGTGTTCATACCCTTTACGAAGCCCTCGCATGGTATCTTATTGTCGATATGCACATTGAAGCAGAACTCACGCGCATGAACTCCTGTATCGGTACGCGAGCAGCCGTAGATAACGGGTGCGGGTATCTTCAAAAGCTTTCCTATCGCCTTTTCTACGACTTCCTGTATCGTAACCGCGTTATCCTGACGCTGAAAGCCATGATATGCGGCGCCATTATAGGCTATGAATACTTTCAGATTTCTCATTGTCATTCTCCGTTTAGGGGAGTATCGTCGGGAAGAAATTTATCGTGATAACACCGCCGACGAGCAGCAGCATTACGAAAAGCGCAACATAGTCACGCGGCGCTGTCTTCAGCTGGCGAAGTCTCGTTCTTCCGTCACCGCCACGGTAGCAACGGCATTCCATGGCTGTCGCAAGCTCGTTAGCGCGCTTGAATGCGGACACGAACAGCGGTATCAGCACAGGAATGAGTGCCTTTGCTTTCTTTATAAGTCCGCCGCTGTCAAGCTCCGCGCCTCTTGCCTTCTGCGCAGCCATTATCTTGTCCGTTTCCTCTACGAGGGTCGGGATAAAGCGCAGCGCTATCGTCATCATCATGGAGAGCTCGTGCACGGGGAAATGCAGCTTTTTAAGCGGCGAAAGCAGCCTTTCTATCGCGTCGGTAAGCATTATCGGCGAGGTGGTGTAGGTCAGCAGCGACATTCCCACGATAAGCGCGATAACACGGATAAGCATGAACGTAGCCATGCGTATACCCTCGGGATAGATAGTAATTATCCACCACTGCCACAGCGGCTCGACACCCTTTACAAACAAAAGGTTCAGCAGGGCTGTGAATATCATCAGCGGCAAAATCGGCTTTATGCTCTTTAATATCATCACGAGCTTTATGCCCGACAAGATATATGCAAATACTATAAACAGCACACATAAAAGCAGGCCTGTATAGCTCTGCGCCACAAAGATAGCCACAAGATACAAGATATCAAGGAGTATCTTTATACGGCTGTCAAGCCGATGAACGACAGATCTTCCCGGGAAGTACTGTCCTATCGTTATATCCTTTATCATTCGTTCTGTCCTTTTATCAGAGTCAGCAGACGCTCTGCTGCCCTGTCAGTTGTATATATATCGTTTCCTATGTCTGTTCCGAGTTCCTTTAAGATATGCGACATTCTTGTTATCTGCGGAACATCAAGACCTATCTTTGCAAGCTCGTCCGTGCGCTCGAACACCTTGTCGGTATCGTCATAGCAGAAAAGCTTTGACTTATTCATTACAAGCACCTTGGTGGCGTACTTTACGATATCCTCCATAGAGTGCGATACAAGCAGTATAGTCTTTCCTGACTTCTCATGATACTGCTTTATCATGCCGAGTATCTTATCCCTGCCCTTGGGGTCTAGACCTGCAGCAGGCTCGTCAAGGATAAGCACCTCGGGATCCATTGCGAGGACTCCTGCGAGCGCTACTCTGCGCTGCTGTCCGCCCGAAAGCTCAAAAGGCGAGCGCTCCAGCAGGTGCGTTATGCTCATTGCCTCGGCAGCCTCTTTCACACGGCGGTCTGTCTCCTCTTCCGAAAGTCCCATATTCTTAGGGCCGTAAGCAATATCCTTAGCTACGGTATCCTCGAAGAGCTGGTGCTCGGAATACTGGAACACGATACCGACTTTAAAGCGGATATCGCGGATATTCACCTTTTTATCCCAGATATTTATACCGTCAACAAATATCTCACCCGAGGTGGGCCTGATAAGTCCGTTGAGATGCTGTATAAGCGTGGATTTGCCGCTGCCTGTGTGACCGATGATACCGACAAACTCGCCCTTTTTGACAGAAAGGCTTACGTGATCGACTGCGGTCTTTTCAAAGGGCGTGCCTACGCTGTATTTGTAGGTAAGTCCCTTTGTTTCTATAACGCCGTCTGTGTCATTGTCATGGGCATCAGTCTCGACACGCTTCGGAAGGTGCAGCTCACCGTTCTTCGGGAGCGCCGCGATAGCCTCAGCGCAGTCCTGCTCGAATATTATTTCCGCGGAAATGTCAACTCCGCCCTTGCGCAGCTTGTTTGCAAGCTCTGTCACCTGCGGCACATCAAGACCGACTGCCTCAAGCTCCTCCTCGCGGGAGAAAACCTTGCAAGGCACATCGTCCATTATTATCCTGCCCTTATCCATTACGATGACGCGGTCTGCCTGTGCGGCCTCCTCCATGTAATGGGTTATAAGCACTACTGTGATACCCTTATCCTTGTTAAGGTGCTTTATCGTTTTCATTACCTCGCGTCTGCCCTTGGGATCAAGCATTGCGGTGGGCTCGTCCATGACGATACAACGCGGCTGCATTGCGATTATGCCTGCAATGGCGATACGCTGCTTCTGACCGCCCGAAAGCTGGTGCGGAGCGTGCTCGCGGAACTCGTACATATCCACCTGCTTCAGCGCGTTATCGACACGCTTGCGTATCTCGGCAGGCGGTATACCCAAATTCTCGGGAGCGAATGCAACGTCCTCCTCCACGATAGTCGCAACGAGCTGGTTATCGGGATTCTGGAACACCATACCGACAGTCTCACGCACATCAAACAGTCTGTCCTCATCGGAGGTA
>JAZNWG010000352.1:0-20393 GCA_045593225.1 Oscillospiraceae bacterium | reverse complement strand
ACGCTATTCGTCGCGATGTGCTGAACTTTGTAGCAACCTCGGAAAAGGGCGCAGGCTGGACGGCTCTTTCGAAGACGCTTGACGCTAAGTATGGCAAGGGCACGTTGAAGAAGATGGGTCTGCCATCAATGAAGAAGCTTGCAGCGGAGATGAAAGGTATAGTGATAAAGTCCAACAAGCTGTACATTGACGAGGATTTTGCAAAACAGACCGAGGAGATCGAGCAGTTTGTGATAGATTATGCAAACGGCAGCGGAAAGCGCAGTGTACGGGCGCTTGGCGTACAGCTTAAAAAGAACTTTGAGGGCTTTGATTTCAGAAACTACGGCTTTGACAGATTTACTGATTTTATCAATGCTATTGAAGGTGTTAAAGCAGACAGATATCATGTAAACGCCGCAAAGGAGAGCTGATATGGACAGCAGATTTTCCCGTACGGAACGCATTTTCGGCGCTGAAGGTATGGTGAGGCTGAAAAATTCGCGCGTTGCGGTATTTGGCGTAGGCGGAGTAGGCAGCTACATCGCGGAGGGTCTTGCACGAAGCGGTGTTGGCCACATTGACCTTATCGACAGCGACGATGTTGATATAACGAATCTCAACCGTCAGATAGAAGCGCTGACTGATACCGTCGGCAGGCCAAAAGCGGCGGTGATGAAGGAGCGCATCCTGCAGATAAACCCGGAATGCGATGTTACGGTGCACGAATGCTTTTTCTTACCGGATAATTCTGATAGCTTTGATTTCACGAAGTATGACTATGTAGCGGACGCTGTTGATACCGTTACCGCAAAGATAGAGCTTGTTATGAAAGCAAACCGCGAGGGTACTCCGATAATAAGCAGCATGGGTACGGGCAATAAGCTCTGCCCTGCTATGCTGGAAGTCTCGGATATTTACAAGACCTCTGTCTGCCCGCTTGCAAGAGTAATGCGTCAGGAGCTGAAAAAGCGCGGTGTAAAGAAGCTTAAGGTGGTGTACTCTAAGGAAGAGCCTATACAGGCGCTTGCATCTGAAGAGGAGAACGCTCATCGCCGTAATATCCCCGCAAGCGCGGTGTTCGTGCCTGCGACGGCGGGGCTTATAATTGCTTCCGAGATAGTCAAGGATATCCTGAAACTGAATTAAAAACAAGAACTCCCCTGAAACTCAGGGGAGTTTGATTTTATTGAAGCTTACTGAGGATGATCTCAGATATCCTGTAAAGCGGAGCCTGAACTGTAACCGCGCCGAGCTTATACGCTTCCATAGGCATGCCGTAAACAACGCAGGTCTCTTTATCCTGACCTATCGTAAAGGCGCCTGCCTCTTTCATTTTGAGAAGTCCGTTTGCACCGTCCTTGCCCATTCCGGTCATAATAGCGCCGATTGCATTTGATTTAGCAACCTCTGCTACACTCTGAAACATTACATCGACCGACGGGCAGTGACCCGAGACCTTTTCTCCCTTTTTCGAGGAGATATAGTAGCCCTTTGCATCCTTGCACAGTCGCAGATGATGCTCACCTGCACCGATAATTACAAGTCCGCTGCGCAGTCTGTCGCCGTCCTCGGCTTCCTTGACATTGACTTTGCAGCTACGGTCAAGTCGCTCGGAATAAAGCTTTGTAAAGCCTGCAGGCATATGCTGCACCACGATAACAGGCGGCATATCGGACGGAAAGCCCTTGATGATCTGTTCAAGCGCTTCCGTACCACCTGTTGATGCGCCAAGCGCAACTATAATATCGCTGTTTTTTATCATACCGCTCTGAGCAGGTGACGGCGTGGGTGCGATCGGCTTTATAGGCTCGCTGCTCTTTGGCGGAATATGCATCTGCGGTATATTGCCGCTGCGGGTAATATTGAGCTGCGGTATCTGGTCAATATCAGGCTTTGCTGTTTTGCCTGTGGCTCTTGATACATTGCCTTTGGTGTAGGCTCTTTTTATGCTGCCGCTCACCATGTCAGCGAACTGCTGCATTTCGGTAGTGGTTCTGGTGCGAGGCTTTGCGATAAATTCTGCCGCACCTGCACTTACTGCCTCTTCCTGCCTGTCGGCGCAGGAGGAAATGACCAGCGTAGGTATATAGTATTGCGGTAACAGCTTTTTGAGGAAAGCAATACCGTCCATACGCGGCATTTCTATATCAAGCGTCATTACGTCCGGCTCGAATTTTACTATCATATCGCGTGCCGAGTAGGCATCGCCCGCTGTTCCGACTATCTCGATCTGCTCGTCCTTCTGCACATAGCGTGCAAGGACTTCGCGGAACAGTATAGAGTCGTCAACGACCAGCAGTTTAATTTTTTTCATAGCCGGGCTCCCCATTTACTTTAACGGTCTGCGGTAAATTGCAGGCTTTATGTATTCAAAGTCTGACGTATTGCGCTGAACGCTTTCCGCGTGGCCGATATAGAAATAACCACCCGGCTTTATTACGTCATAAAATCTGTTTACCAGAGCATTTTTGGTAGGCTGATCAAAATAGATCATTACATTACGGCAGAATATAAGATCGAACGGACGCATTTTGTATTCGTTTGGCATGGGATTCATGAGGTTGAACGGCTTGAATATGATCTCTTTTTTGATCTCATCGCAGATCTCATATTTTCCGTTGCCCAGCGGCTTGAAATATTTGCTTTTCCATTCGGGGCTGAGGCCCTTCATGCCGTCCTCGTTGTAGATACCGAGCTTTGCCTTATCCATAACGCTGTGTGAGATGTCAGTTGCAAGGATCCTTGTATCCCAGCGAGCTTTATCTTTGCCGAAATATTCATTCAGCAGCATTGCTGTTGTATAGCATTCCTCACCCGAGGAGCAACCTGCGCTCCAGATGCGTATCTCACGGCTTTTTGCGTTTGATACGACGTAGGGGAGTATTACATCTTTAAGATAGGTGTAGTGCTCAGGCTCACGCATGAAGAATGTATGATTTGTTGTAAGCTTGTTAAGTATAGTAGTAACTTCTGCGCCGGATCTGTCAGACATCACCGCGTCGAGATAGGCGTCATAGCTTTTAAAGCCGCGGTCCTTCAGCATATTGCCGAGGCGGCCCTGAATAAGCACGCGTTTTGCGGCAAGATTTATGCCGTAGTTATCGTGCATATACGTTACAAGACGTTCAAACTCGCGATCGGTCAGTTCCATATTACACCTCGTCGCCCAGAAGCTTTTCTACGTCCAGGATAAGCTTTACCATATCGCCGGAGCGGATCATGTACTGGATAAACGCATTTGTATTTACTGAACGGTTTTCAGGTGTTGCGGTGATATCATTTGCGATGATATCCTCAACATCTGCAACGCTATCAACGATAACGCCTACTGAAATATCGTCCACGCACATGATGATAGTGCAGGTCCTGCTTGTGTAAGGGATCTCTTCCTTACCGAAGCGCAGGCGGATATCAATAACAGGAACCACCTTGCTTCGAACATTTATGATACCCTTTATGTATTTGGGGAGATGCGGTACCCATGTGATATGGGGAACCTCAATGATCTCTACTACATTCTCGATCTCAACGCCGTATACCTGTTCGCCTACATAGAAGGTCATGACCTTACCGAGGACACGTCTTTCAGCGGAGACTTTTTTATCTCCCGACTGCTGTCTTGCAACAGCCTCTTTAATTACATCACTTGTCATATATCTGTCCTCCTATTATCCGATAAGCGAATTAGTGTCGATGATAAGCGAGATGCTGCCATCGCCCATGATAGTGCAGCCGGAAAGACCCTGACTCTTGATGTTGTATCTTGCGAAGTACTTGGGGAACGGCTTTACTACTACCTGCTGCTCGCCGATAAGCTTATCAGCGAAGATGCAGACGCTCTTGTTATCGGTCTCTACCAGAAGCAGGATACCTTCTGTAAGGTCAGTAACCTCTGTTTCGATACCGAATTTAGTATGCATTCTGAGGATCGGGTAGCAGATGCCTCTGATCATGATCATTTCATTATCGTCGGTATCGTGGATTATCTGGCTCTCCTCTGCCTTGAAGCTCTCACGGATAGTGGAGATCGGAACGGTGAACACGAGATCGCCGCAGGTAACTTCCATACCGTCGATGATAGCAAGTGTAAGCGGGATCTTGATGATGAATGTAGTTCCGGAACCCTTCTTGCTGTCTATGGTGATAGAGCCGCCGCACTTTTCAACGTTAGCCTTAACAACGTCCATACCAACGCCTCTGCCGCTGAACTCGGTTGCCTGCTCATTGGTGGAGAAGCCGGGGAGAAGGATCATATTCTGGATCTCCTTCTCGGTGTACTCGTTCTCAGGCTTTGTAAGCAGACCCTGCTTTTTAGCCTTTGCAAGCACCTTTTCGGGGTCGATACCCTTACCGTCGTCGGAGATGGTGATGATTACCTCGCCAGAGCTATTGGTAGCGGCAAGTCTTAATGTACCCTTTTCGGGCTTGCCTGCATCTATTCTGTCCTGAACATTTTCTTCGATGCCGTGGTCCATACAGTTTCTTACAAGGTGCATCAGCGGATCCTGTAAGCTGTCAACTATGGACTTGTCAACTTCTGTATCCTCGCCCTCGATCACAAAGTCAACGTCCTTGTTAAGCTTCTTTCTCATATCACGGACGATTCTGTTCATCTTCTGGAACACACCTGCGAGGGGCACCATTCTGATGGACATTACTGTATCCTGAAGCTCGCTTGTAAGCTTTCTCAGCTGTCTTGCAGCCTTGCTGAAGCTCTCAAGCTCCAGACCCTCGAGGTCGGGGTTGGAGATAACCATGGATTCTGTTGTGATGATCTCACCGACTATATCATGCAGCGCGTCCAGCTTTGCGAGGTTTACGCTGATGAGGTTCTGCTTCTGCACCTGCTGAACACCGCCGGTGGACTGTGCTTTTTCGACTGCAGCCTGAGCCTTGTCGATAGAAGGATCCTTAGCAGCGGGAGCCGCAGAGGAAGCAGTCTTGGTTGCAGAGGACGAAGGCGCTGCAGCCTTGCTTTCCTCGGCCTTGTTGTCAGACGCAACAGAAAGGATCTCATACGACTGAACGTTCAGTGCGTTTTCGATCTGCTTTATTACGAAGTTCACATTATCGATAGCAACAAACTTGATAAGGAAGCCCTTTTCGATAATGGTCTTGGAGGTCTCGGGATTTGTTTCAACATCTGCGGGCTCAAATTCCAGAGTGGAGCACTCTTCCTTGATGGTGTTGATGAGAAGGAATGCACGCAGATTCTCCATCTGGCAGCCGTCCTCGAAGAACACTCTTACAACGGTCTTGCCAGCGTCGTCAGCAGAAGCTTCGCCCGCAGCGGCTGTTTCGCTGCTCTTAGCCTCCTCGGCGGGAGCGGATTCCTGACCAAGCAGGACATCTCTTGCCTTCAGCAGCTTGTTGATGAGATCGGTAAAGTCAGTGCTCTCATATTCGCCGTTGTCGTGGTTCTGGATAGCCTCTATCTGAGCCTTATAGGAATCTGATACCTGGAATACCAGATCATATACGAAGCTTACATCAGTGATGACATCGGGGTTCTCGCGGATAACGAAGAACATATCCTCTGCCTTATGTGCAAGCACCGACAGATTGTCAAAGCCCATCATTGCGGACGAGCCCTTGATAGTATGCATGATACGGAAAATCTCCTTGATATCCTCACTATCGAAGCAATTTGCCTGTTCCGTTCTGAGCAGTATCTCGTCGAGCTGCTCAAGAAGAGAGTTTGTTTCATAGAAGTACATGTCAAGCATAGCTTCCATGCCGGGTTCGATTCTTGCCATAATAACAGTCCTTTCCGATGTGCATTTCTGCACAAATTCCATTATTTTGTTTTGCCATGCAAAAAAATTTCAAAAAACACTTTATTATTCCGAGAATTTATGCTACAATAATATCAGATACTATTGAAGGGAAGTGAGACCGATGGCACAAATTCCTCAGATTAACAATCCCATCACCGCCAAAAACTATAATTACAGCTCCCGTCCGATGGACGAAAATACCGAGCCTTTTGATATAGTCAAGCTGACAGGCGTTGGCGGCTCGGGCAATTCTTCCGATGCCGGCACACGCAGCCGTCTTGAGATGGGCAACCGCGAGCTTATTCCGCTGTCGGTACAGGTCGCTAAGGATCCGACCCTTGCGGTAGAAACTCTTAAAGATCTGCTCAATGTTGAGGTTCTGAATCAGGCGCTCATCACAGGTCATACCGAGCTTTACGGTAAGCTTGAGGATCTTGCACGCGACCTTTATGTAACTCCGCAGGAGCTTGTACAGGAGATCCAGAATCAGGAGCAGCAGAACACGATGTTCAGCGGTCATGAGTTTTATGATGTTCTGCGCGAGGTTGCTAAGACCACCACCGATCCTTCTACAAAGGAGCTTATCGGCAATCTTCTGAAATCACTGAATTTCGCACAGAACAAGAACGAGATACTCGGAGCACTCCGTGCGAATATGAAGTTCTTATCGGAGTATTTCTCTCCGAACGAGAAACTGTCTGCAAAGCTTATGAATCTTTCTCAGCAATGGGGCGCGGACGATGCCGAAAACTTTTTTGATTACCTCAAGACAGAAACGCTTGCGATACTCAAAGATGTAAGCGGCAGCCTGCTCAATGATGACAAGACCCAGATGCTTATCCCCTTGATCGTACATAATCTTTCAAGGTACAATAACAGCCCTTATATGTGCAAGGAATACTTCAATCTGCTTATGTCGCAGATATCTTCCGGCACGTTGAGAGATTCTCTGAAGAACTCTTTCCAGCGACTTTATTCCGCTCTTTTTTCAAAGAACGATGTAAACAAGCCCGGAACAGAAACGTCTTTAGATAATTATACTACAAATCTTTCACAAAATCAACCTCTTACAGGCAATTTGACCGATAAAAATTCAAATTTTGTTGGTTCTGGCGAAGAAGTTCAGCAGTTTGCCGAAACAGGCGCAAGTGAATTTAGCGAAAATGCCGAAGAGGTGCTGACAGGCTATAAAAAATTCCTGTTCGACAGCATGAGCGAGAAGAGCTTTATGCCTCTTTTAAAGCACAGCGGATACAATATCGAGAGCATGCTGGCGGCTTATGCGCGCGGCAAGGTGAGCGGTATGGATACGCTGAAGGGTCTTATGGAGGGCCTGTTTGTCCATGATGAAACAGGCGAGCAGTTCTCGGCGTTTGCGGCGGACTTTTCAAAGCTCAACACTGTACAGGAGGTCATTGACAAGCTCAATGAGATGCTGCGTTCTATGCCCGATATTCCTGTGCGAGAGCGTTTGTATGGTGCGTTTGTTGAGGTCATCGAGCAGATGGCGCTCAGAAATGAGCTTCCGCAGCACGGCGTAAGACCGCCTGTAAGCTCCACGCTCGATTGCCTGACTGAATTTATTCAGGAAAACATAAATCACCCTGCGTTGAAGTCACTTGATAGCTTCAATGCGACAAATCTGCTGCAGAGCCTGCTTAATGCTCCGGGCGTATTTACTCCGCTTGCGCACTATGTATTGCCGCTTGATGTTGACGGCACGAAGGCTTTTGGTGAGCTGTGGGTGGATAACGACGAAAACAATCCAAACAATACTCCCGGCACACAGCGAAATTATCATCTGTTCTTAACGTTTGACGTTGAGAGCATCGGACGTTTTGAGCTGGATATGTATGCGCTGGGTGACGAGGTAAACCTTGCGCTGCTGTATCCTCCGAGATTTGAGAAGGAGATAGACCCGATGAAGGATCGCATAAACAAGGTCATCAGAAACATCGGCTATAGCACAAGGACCTTTGAAACAGCGCCGCTCAAGACACCTCATAATCTCACCGAGATATTCCCGAAGATAGTTGATAAGCGTGCAACACTTAATACAAGAGTTTAAGAAAGGAGCAACGTCATGCCAAGTAAACACCCTAAGTCGCCTGCAAATAACAAGCGAATTTACGGACAGAATGCGGCGGTAGCGCTGAAATATAACCCCGACATGAACTATGCTCCTGTTGTTGTTGCATCGGGTCTCGGAGAGCTTGCGCAGCGTATAGTAAACATTGCGGACGAGTCGGGCGTGCCCATTTATCGCGACGACAGTATTGCGGCGCTGCTTGTAATGCTGAATGCGGGCGAAACTATCCCGAAGGAGCTGTATCAGATCGTTGCCGCGATCTATGCCGAGGTGGTATATACCGCCAATGATATGCGCAAAAAATAACTCGCATTTTGCTCTCAGAACATCACAAAATAAAAAAGGGCGCAGGAGCTGTTCCGTGCGCCCTTTAGTTTTTGTGAGAAAGGACAGATTTTATGTACGATCAGCCTTCCCCCGAAAAGATACAGCGTATAAACAAGCGGCTCACAGGCTTTCTTTCGATGAGATCGGCAGACACCGACCCACAGGGTATGTATACCGGCGTTCCCGAGGACCCTTATGAAAAGCCTGTGCAGGACGCAGACGATCTTTGATGAAAAAACGGCGGAACGAGTTCCGCCGTTTTGTTATTTATTCCTCTGTGTTTGCGGGCTCCTCTGTCTTTTTGGGAGCGGGCTTAGGCACCTTGTCCTTGTGCTCCATAACAAGAAGGTTCATCTCAAAGGGAGTGAACATTCTTGCACAGCCGGGAGTACCGGGGTTGAGCAGAGCGGTCTTGCCCTTGATGGCCTGGAAAAGATTCACTGTATTCATCTTCATGCAGTTGAAGGTCCTCTTCTGAGGGCCTGCCAGAGCAGCCATTGTTCTGGGCGAGGTGAAGAATGGAACAGCGCGCTGGCCGTCCTTGTTGGTCATGGACAATATGCCCATCATTCTGTTGCCGTTGGCGTCCGTCTGCTCGGATACCTGAGTTACAACGAAAACGTCAGCCATCATCAGATCGGGAAGAACGTCCTTCCACTTGCTGTTATCCTCTACCGCAGCGGAGATCCTGCCCTCAAGCGCCTGGTTGTAGGTTTTCATTTCTTCGGGTGTAAGCTGTTTTGCCATAATATTTATTCACCTTTCTGTTTTATGATCATCTTGTTTTTGCGGCATTTTCTGTGATGATCTTTGTGATCACCTCGTCAAGCGGAGAAACGCCGAGATCGCCGTCCTTGCGCGAGCGGAGAGCTACGCTGTTTGCCTCTACCTCGTTATCGCCTACGATAAAGAAATACGGGATCTTTTCAATCTGAGCCTGGCGGATCTTCCAGCCGATTTTCTCATTTCTGTTGTCAACAGATGTGCGGATACCCATATTTTCGAGTTTTTCGGAAATGCTTTCAGCATATTCCTTTGCACGGTCTGTGATAGGCAGGATACGAACCTGCTCGGGAGCCATCCACAGCGGCAGTGCGCCTGCATACTTCTCCAGCAGATATGCGAGAGTTCTTTCATAGCAGCCGAGCGATGTACGGTGAATAATGTAGGGATTCTTCTTTGTGCCGTCAACATCGACATATTCCATACCGAACTTCTCGGCAAGCAGCATATCGATCTGTATCGTTACAATAGTATCTTCCTTGCCGAATACGTTTTTGTACTGGATATCGAGCTTGGGACCGTAGAATGCAGCCTCGTCAATGCCTATCGTGTAGTTTACACCGAGATTGTCGAGGATCTTTTTCATTGTGGACTGTGCAGTTTCCCACTGCTCGGGTGTGCCCTCGTACTTGTTTTTGGGGTTTGCGGGATCCCACTGGGAGAAGCGAAATGTGCAGTCCTCCAACATGCCTACTGTATCAAGTACATATTTTGCAAGCTCAAGGCAGCCCTTGTATCCTCCCTCAAGCTGCTCGGGGCGAAGCACCAGATGACCCTCGGAGATAGTGAACTGTCTTACTCTGATAAGGCCGTGCATCTCGCCGCTGTCCTCGTTACGGAACAGTGTGGAGGTCTCGCCGAGGCGCATGGGCAGATCGCGGTAGCTGCGCTGTCTGTTCAGGAATACCTGATACTGGAACGGGCAGGTCATGGGACGAAGTGCGAAGCACTCCTTTGTCTCGTCGTCGGGATCGCCTAAGATAAACATACCGTCGCGGTAGTGATCCCAGTGACCGCTTATTTTGTAAAGCTCACGCTTTGCCATATAGGGAGTCTTTGTGAGAACATAGCCGCGCTTGTACTCCTCGTCCTCTACCCATCTCTGGAGAGTCTGGATAACCTTAGCGCCCTTGGGCAGCAGGATAGGCAGACCCTGACCGATACAATCAACTGTTGTGAAATATTCAAGCTCACGGCCGATCTTGTTGTGATCGCGCTTCTTTGCTTCCTCAACTGCTGTGAGGTAAGCGTTCAGCTCGTCCTTAGAGGGGAAAGCTGTACCGTAGATTCTTGTCAGCATCTTGTTCTTCTCGCTGCCGCGCCAGTAAGCGCCTGTTGCGGAGGTAAGCTTGAATGCCTTGATAGGCGATGTGCTCATCATATGAGGGCCTGCACAGAGGTCTGTGAAATCGCCCTGCTTGAAGAAGCTGATGGGCTCGCCCTTGTCTGCGTGCTCCTTGCAGAGCTCTACCTTATAGATCTCGCCCTGCTCCTCAAGATACTTTATAGCCTCGTCGGGAGCCATTGTGAACTGCTCAAGTCTGATGGCTTCCTTGACGATCTTTTTCATTTCGGCCTCGATCTTGGGGAGCGCGTCTGCGTTGATGGGCTCTTCAAAATCGAAATCATAGTAAAAGCCGTTGTCGATAGCGGGACCGATAGCAAGCTTTGTGTTGGGGTACAGTCTTTTTACTGCCTGTGCGAGAATGTGAGAGGCGGTGTGGTTAAAGCAGCGCTGTCCCTGCTCGTCTGCGAATGTGATGAACTTCACGGTGCAGTCCTTGTCGATAACTGTGCGCAGATCGCACACATTACCGTCGATCTCTGCAAGACATGCGGTCTTTGCTTCGCCTGCTTCTCTTGCTACGTCAAATGCAAGGAGAGCGGACTCAAATTCTTTTACTTCGTCGTTTGCCAGTGTTACTTTGATCATTGTGAACATCCTTTCCTAACAGGGCTGAACAAATGCCCCGCCGTTCATTTTTTCACCGATAACCGCACATCTTCTGCGTTAGCCGTGCGCTCGACGTACACAAAGTACGCCTTCGGCACGTCTGCCTTGAAGCCGCACGATTCTCGGCGAAAAGGAGATCGCGATGCCGATATCAGTGCATTTGCGTTTGTCGATGAATTAAGTTTTATTACCGTTTAACGGACATGGTCTGTCGGGAGCCGCCCGCATACATACAGGTATGCCGCAGCAGCTTCTTTCTCGCCGCCGTTTTAACGGTTAACTTATATTGTACTACTATTTATAATAAAAGTCAAGTGAAAAACGCTTTTAAGGCGCATATTACGGGGATTTCCTGCCGTTTTTGCAAAAAAAGCCTCCGAAGCGCTTGTTCGGAGGCTTGGCTTATGCTATTTTCAGTTCAAACGGCAGCATACCGCTTTTTAGCTGTGCCGCTATTGCATTTATTTCGTCATAGGTTTGTTCGCCAAAGGTCACGACAGCTTTGCCGCCCGTTATCTTGTTTGACACGTTTGGTGCTATAATGCACTCGCCGTCCAGCCATACGCCTATCTTATCTCCGACCAGCCGCTCGGTGGCTTCGGCAAAAGCTTCTGCACCTTCTTCGTTGAAATCAAGCGCGATACAATATGCATTCGTATCCTGATCATAAACAAGATACACCTCGGAAAGCTCATGACCGCTAAGCACTATCTCTCCGTCAGCTTCTGCGCCCTCTCTGAAATAAAGCTCGCCCTTTTTGCAGAGCTGTGAGATGATATCGCTGTTGTCCTCTGCGATATCAAGAGTTATTCCGTTACTGTCCGCGCTTATGGAGTAATCCTCATATCCCATTTCATCAAGGCGCTTTTCAAGCACTGCCTTTGCTTCTTCGTAGTCGGCTGCCTCTGCCGTATCTGCTGTAAGGGTGTAATGCTGCATTTCCTCCTGATCGGAGCTTCTTGCTTCCTGAGAAGCGCAGCCAGAGAACACCAGCAGCGAAAGCAGCACAGTGATGATCCATGATGTTGCTGTTTTAGCTTTCATATGTTACCGCCTTTCCGCATATGTTTTTTGTTTGAGTACATTATACTACTACTTAATTTCATTGTCAAGCATACTTGACCGCAAGCGTGATGTCGTGGTAAAATATCCGTATAAAACACGCGAGAGGAGCGCATACATATGGCATTCTGGGACAAGAAAAAACCTGAGCCGCCCAGCGAGAATCGGTATGAGGGAGAGCTTGTAAACGGCGTAAAACACGGCAGAGGCACGATGTATTATAAAACAGGCAATATATACAAGGGCGAGTGGAGAAACGGTGTAAAGCATGGTATGGGCGAATTTATCTTCAAGGAAACAGGCGATAGTTATGTCGGCGAGTTCATCAACGACAAGATCGGCGGTTATGGCCGCATGGTGTTCGGCACGGGTGAGATATACGAGGGCCACTACTTGAACGGCGTACGTGATGGCAGGGGAACGCTCATCTGCCCTGACGGCAGGCGGTTTGAAGGCGACTGGATCGGCGACAAGCTTAATGGTATGTGTACGCTTTGGTACAGTGACGGCAGGGTGCTCCAGGGCACTTATGTCAATAGCAAGTGTCAGGACGGCTTTACCACCATGAAGGGCGATGACGGCTTCTGGCACAAGGTGCGCTATGTCAGACCCGAGCTTGAAAACGCTGAAGGCTGCGAGGTGGTGCTGGTGTCTTATCCCGAGGATAAAAAGATACCCGTTATCAAGGAAGTGCGGGAGATAACGGGCTATGGATTGGCGCTGGCAAAGGATATAACGGAGAACGCACCACAGTGGCTGAAGAAGGGTCTGACTCTTCAGGAAGCGGTGGAGATAAGAAAGCGCCTGGAAGCAGTCGGTGCTGTGGCAGAAATAAGATAGTGTGGAAAAATCGCCCTTTGCAGGGCGATTTTTTGCGAAATTTCACGTTTTAAGCGGTTTTGCTATTGACTAATTTGCCATAATATATTATAATAGATAATTGGTATAGACTGCGGTTTTGTCGTCTTTTTTGGCGTTCCACAGCCTTGTCATAAAAAAACGGCGGTTTCCGCCAAGCAATTTTGAAACGGAGTGAAACAATTGAAAAGCAGAATTACAAAACCCGTTTTCTTTATTGTTGCTATTCTGATACTTGTGTTCACATATCTGTCCACTATGGGTGTAAGCACCCGTTACGGCGATACTGAAACACATCTTATCTGGGGTATCGACGATATAAGATGGGGAATTGATATCCGCGGAGGCGTTAACGTATCCTTCGGTGTTCCTGCTGATTACGCAGCAAACAACGAGATCACACAGAACGACCTTGAAGCGGCTAAGTCGATCATCGAAACAAGACTGGTCGACAAGAACGTAAACGACTATGAGGTGTATCTGGACAATACTACGAACACCATTATCGTGCGTTTCCCGTGGCAGGCAGACGACACTGACTTTGATCCGGAGAAGGCGGTAAAGGAGATCGGCGAAACGGCGCTGCTCACCTTCCGCGAGGAATACAATGTTGATGAAAACGGTCTTCCTACAGGCGCTACAGAGAATGTAGTGCTTCAGGGTACAGATGTTGAGCAGGCTTATGTAAGCTACGATAAGGAAACAAATCAGTATGTTGTTGCACTTGATCTTACAGACGCGGGCTCTGAGGCATTTGCCGAAGCGACGGGAAGACTTGTGGGCAAGCAGATATCTATCTGGATGGACGATATCTGTATCTCTGCTCCTAATGTAAGCCAGAGGATCGCAGGCGGACACGCTATCATCACATCGCCTGATTACAGCGAGTATGAGCCTGCTGTTGACCTCGCAAACAAGATCAACGGTGGCTCGCTCCCCTTTAAGCTTGAGATAGAGAACCTCTCTACTATCTCCCCTGTTCTCGGTATGGGTGCGCGTGATGCTATGGCTATCGCAGGCCTTATCGCATTTGCTGTTATCGCAGTGTTTATGATCGCATACTATCGTCTGACAGGCTTTGTTGCAGTTATTGCACTTATCGGTCAGATCGCAGGTATGTTTGCTGCAACAACAGGCTTCTTTGCATTCAACGATGCTTCTACGCTGACTATCCCGGGTATTGCAGGTATCATCCTTTCTATAGGTATGGGTGTTGACGCAAACGTTATCTCTGCCGAGCGTATCCGCGAGGAGCTCAGAGCGGGCAGAACGATCGACGGTGCTCTTTCCAACGGTTTTGAGCGCGGCTTTGGCGCTATCCTCGACGGTAACGTAACAGTTATCATTGTTGCAGTTATCCTTATGGCGGTATTCGGAAACTGGTTTGGCGTTACAACGGACGCTACCATCTTCTCCTTCGGCTTTACACTGCTTGCAGGTATCGTGATGAACTTCCTGATGGGCTGCTGGGCAACAAGACTTATGACCGTATCCCTCTCCAAGTTCAAGATCTTCAGAAAGCCCTGGCTGTATGGCGGCGCAAGAGGCGCGGCGGCTGCAAAGCTTGCTGAAGAGGGCAAGGACACTGTAAAGGTCATTGACGCAAAGTGCAAGACCAATTTCAACTTTGTAAAGAACACAAAGATCTTTGTAGGCATCTCCGCAGTTATCCTGCTTGTAACTCTGGTATTCTCTTTCGTACAGGGTCCCGAGATCGATATCCGATTCAAGGGTGGTACAATGGTTACCTACAGCTATGACGGCGAGGTTGACACAGAGGATATCGCAGCTACCGTAAAGGAGCTTGGTACGCCAACTCCCACAGTTACAACAGGAACAAGCTTTACAGGTGATCTTAATACTATCGTTATTTCTTTCGTTGCTGACGAGAAGATGGACGATGAGATGCTTGCAAAGGTTACCGATACACTGATCGCAAGCTATCCCGATAATCATATCGAGAACATTGACACAACTAACGTAAGTGCTTCCTCGGGCTCGAGATTCGTTGTAAACTGTGTTGTTGCAGTGGTTATT
Source organism: Oscillospiraceae bacterium (assembly GCA_045593225.1). GTDB lineage: Bacteria > Bacillota > Clostridia > Oscillospirales > Ruminococcaceae > CAG-115. The sequence goes on along the minus strand of JAZNWG010000352.1, from coordinate 5,524 downwards.
GCATTCGTACTGCTGGTTATCTACATCGCACTGCGATTCAAGAACATCGGCGGCTGGTCCTCGGGTGTAATTGCTATCATCTGTCTGTTGCATGACGTTTCTATTGCATATGCAGTATATCTGTTCAGCGGAATGCCACTTGACGCTAACTTCATGGCGGTAGTTCTGACACTGCTTGGATACTCCATCAACAACACTATCATCATCTACGACCGTCTGCGTGAAAACCGCGCAAGATACGGCTCTGTTTCTGACAGTGATCTTGTAAACCTTAGTATCAACCAGACACTGTCGCGCTCTGTCATCACCACTGTTACAGCGGCTTCCTCCATGGTAGTTGTATGTATCGTATGCTGGCTGATGGGTGTAACATCTATCATCTCCTTTGCAACACCTCTTGCTATTGGTATGGCAGTAGGTTTTTACTCCTCTGTTTGCCTTGCAGGTCCTATCTGGATCTGGTGGACAAACCGCAGCAAGAAGAGCCGCAAGAGAGCTTGATCTCACAAACAGCAAACCCCTCCGATCTCGGAGGGGTTTTATTTTTGCGTAAAACAAAAAAGCGGCGAAATCGCCGCTTTATCTAGCCGAAGCTAAGTATTAGCCCTCAACGGGAGCGCCTACGGGGCAGGAACCTGCACAAGCGCCGCAGTCGATGCAAGCATCAGCATCGATAACGTACTTGCCGTCACCCTCAGAGATAGCGCCTACGGGGCAGTCACCAGCGCATGCGCCACAAGCGATGCACTCATCGTTAATTACATAAGCCATTATGGTATACCTCCTTATATATTTCGGGAAATACCGTTTTGTTTTCCCCTGTATTATATTGTAGCACATTTTCAGAAAAAATCAAGTGTTTATTTTTACAAATTCAAATATTATTTATGTGAAATACAGACAAAGGCTTGACTAACCGAAAAAACAAATATCCCCGCGAAATTCGCGGGGAACAATTTATTTTTTGGTAAATTTAATATATATGCCATATTGATTTAAGGTTATGATGCCATCGGCATATTCGCACATCATATCATCAATTATAAGCTTATCATTGTTATATGTCCATGTGCTTTCTGCAGAGGAGCCGTTTGTTACCAGCTTAGCAATGCCGTCGGCTTCAAGTGTCAATTCAGCAAAACCTATCTCTGAAACGTCAACACTTTCGCCACCCCAAGCTGCGGCAGTCGGAACCCATGTACCGACAGGCGAACTATTGTCGTTGCAGGCGGTAAATGATATCATAAACATTACGCATAGGAAAAGTGCGGCGATCTTCCTGAAAATATAGATTTGCATATCAGTTATCCTCAAGCTGCTTGAGCGCCTTAAGCTCGTCCTTGCTGAGTCTTACCTGACCGTCCTTGATGACCTTTACCTCATCCTTCTTAACCGCATATGGAACATCGGGCTTCTTGTCAAGCTTTATCTTCAGTATACCTGTCAGCAGGTTCACTTCCTCAACATGGCCTCTGCCCTCTTCGGTCTCAACATATGCGCCGACCTTGGGAGTGGTGCGCAGGAAATCCTCGTAGCAGTTCTGCTCGTACTTCAGGCAGCACATAAGTCTGCCGCAGGTTCCCGATATTTTTGTGGGGTTGAGGGAGAGCGACTGCTCCTTTGCCATTTTGATAGAAACAGGCTGGAATTCTCCGAGGAAGCTGGAGCAGCAGAACGGTCTGCCGCAGATGCCAAGGCCGCCCAGCATTTTAGCCTCGTCACGCACACCGATCTGTCGCAGTTCTATCCTTGTGCGGTAGATACCTGCAAGGTCCTTTACAAGCTCGCGGAAATCCACTCTGCCATCTGATGTGAAGTAAAACAGTATTTTGCTGCCGTCAAATGTGCAGTCAACGTCGATAGGCTTCATATCGAGCTTATGCAGTGCGATCTTATCGGTGAAGGTCTGCATGATCTCTTTTTCCTTTTCGCGGTTTTCCTTCAGCTGCTTTTCGTCCTGAGGCGTAGCCTTGCGCATTATGCCTTTCAGAGGAGATACTATCCTGCTTTCGGGCACCATGCGGTTTGTCAGCACGATCTCGCCGCACTCTATACCGCGCGCGGTCTCAACGATCGCCATTTCTCCCTGCTTGAACTGCACCTTGTTCGGAGAGAAATAGTACACCTTGCCCACGTCCTTGAAGCGGATACCGATTATCTCAACTTCTGCGCCGCTTTCAGGCTTGCGGTTTTCGGAATGAGGCTTGCCACGACGCTCGTGACGGGGCTTATCCTGTCTTTCGCGCTGGGGCTTTTCGGCCTTTGCCTCTGTGTTAGCCTCGGTGTTTTCGGGCTTGTTCTTTGGTGCTATTTTTTCTGTAAAGTAGTTATCCATATATTCCTCATACTAATTTAGTTGTAAGATATGACGCGGTAAGCGGCATATTAAGATTTAAAGATGCATCGGAGCTTACCTTGAACAAAGCGTCCAGCTTATCCAGCAGCTGCTCCTCGTCCCATGCTTTCGCGAGTGCCTGCGCCTGCTCCTTGCCGCAGGAGGACATCGCGCCGCCGCAGCGGCAGCTGAGTGCATCGCGGAGTATCTCGGTGAGATATCCCAGTACGGTGGCAAACTCTGCTCTGCCCGATTGCTCGGAAAGAGCGGCGGCTACCTCATAGCCGTTCTTTGCGGCAATGGCGGTAGCGACCCTTTTGGCGCATTCCATAAACGGGGTATCGCCCTCGCCTGAAAGCACATCAAGGCATTTTCCGATATTTCCCGACATCATCTCGGCAAGCTCCTTTGCCTGTTGTACGGGAGTTCCGTTTTCAGCAAGGCACTGTGCGCACTCATTAACGGACGGCGTCGGAACGTCGAAATCCGTCACACGCGAGCGTATTGTTTCGATTATCGGGTCGGTGCTCTGGCAGGTGAAGATGAAGCGCAGGAACGACGCAGGCTCTTCGATAGTCTTGAGCAGCGTGTTCTGTATCTGCACAGACATCTCGTCGGCGTCCTCGAAGATGTATATCTTGATGTTGCCGTCATTCGGCTTTATTACTATGCTTTCCATAACACGGCGCATTGATACAAGGCCGTTTTTGCCTGCCTCGTCAAGATTGTATTTTCCTCCGCACTCTCTTTTCACAAAGATGATATCGGGGTGCGCAAAGGAATTTATCTTCGAGCAGGTCGGGCAGCTGTCGCAGGGCTGCGCTCCGCACATAAACAGCTTTGCGATGTAGTTCGCCATGACGCGCTTGCCTGCGCCGCGCTCTCCGCAAAGGAGTATCGCGTGAGGAAGCCTGCTCTCGGCGGCATACGCATCTAGCCGATTTTTAAGTTGATCTTTTCCGTACAGGTGCATTATACCTTCTCAAATCTTTCTATGTTTGTGACGAATATCGTTGCACCGCCGACAGGGACCTCAACAGGGAAGCTTGCGTAGCTGCCCATGCCGTAGCTTGCGGAGTTCGGTACAAACTGCTTGCGCTTGTGGCTGTGCTTTTTGATAGTCTCGATGACCTGCTCCAGCTTATCGTCATCGGAGCATATCATGAATGTGGTATTGCCTGCCATCAGAAAGCCGCCTGTGGAGGCAAGCTTGGTCGCCTGAAAGCCTTCCTTTGTGAGCGCTGTGGAAACAGCATGGCTGTCGTCGTTGTTGATGATAGCGAATATTAGTTTCATATTGACCTCCCATCATATAAATTGGAATAAGCTATTCTATCTAAATTAGGAGAGCAAACACGAAGTGTTTGTAAACGGCGATAGCCGTTGTCTGCGGAGGCAGACCTCCCCGCCATTCAATAAAAACAGCGCAATTGCGAAGCAATTGGGATGAGCTGTTTTTATTATACATTATTTCACATTAAATTGCAACTGTTTTATGCCTGTTGGAGATATTGTAAAAAACAGGGTTGACAAGTGTCGAAGAAATTGTTATAATTGTACTATACAAAGCACGTGACCGAGGCGGGAGACCGCTTCTACATAACGAAAGGACGGTACATAACAATGGGCAAGTTTGTTATCAAGGAAACAAATACAGGCTTTACTATCAGCCTCAAGGCTGGCAATGGTGAGGTCATTGGCATCGGCGGCGAGGTTTTCAACACACTCGCAAGCGCTAAGAACAGCATCGAGAGCATCAAGAAAAATGCTCCTATCGCTAATGTTGAGGATCAGACTGTTGAGAACGTTGAGGCTGCTAAGTGCCCCAAGTTCGAGATCTACAAGGACAATGCTGGTGAGTTCCGCTTCCGCCTGAAGGCAAGAAACGGCGAGCCTATCCTCGCAAGCGAGGGCTACAAGGCTAAGGCTAGCTGCATGAACGGTATCGAAAGCGTACGCAAGAACGCTCCTGACGCTGACGTAACAGAGCCCGAGAAGTAATTTCTGCATAGCAAAGCGCACCCTGTGGGGTGCGCTTTTTTGCTTTTGCTGGTTTTATGCCTTGTGAGCTTTGCAGCAGAACTCGTCAACGGTGAGTTTCAGGATAGCCACATTGTTCAGTGACTGCTCGCTGTACTTGTGTTCGCCTGCGCCTGCGTACTTATTCATGATCGAGTTGAGTCCCGTTATTTTCTCGATACCGTTTATGATATCAACAGTGCCCTTGCCTGTTATGCACTCATAGGGCGCAGTGAAGCTGCACGCGATATCACCATGGATTATCTCGCCCATCTTGTCTATCTCAAAAGCTGCATTGTTGTTTTCCTTGATAAGGTCTATCTTCTTTCCCTGCATAGCGCTGTGGAAATACAGCACGAGATTTCCGCCCTCGAGCGTATAGCCGAAGCAAAGCGGAATGATATAGGGGAATTCCCCGTCGATAAGCGCCAGACGGCACACCTTCGCGTCGTCCAGGATACGCTGTATCTCGGCGATGTCTGTAATTTCTCTTTCTGTTCTTCTCATATGATCTCTCCTTTCGCGCGCCTTTTGTTTTTATATAGCGGCTTTTTTCTACACATAAAACAAGCACCCGCCTGCGACAAAGCGAGCGGGTGAACTATCCTGTATAAGGAAATCAAGCAGAAGCGTTAGCCTTCTTAGCGAGCTGGCTCTTGAGGCGGGCAGCCTTGTTCTTGTGGATAAGTCCCTTGCCTGCAGCCTTGTCGATGCTTACAACAGCTGTCTTTACAGCAGCTGCATCAGCCTCTTCAGCGCGCGCTCTCTTGAGAACTGTTCTGAGCTTTGTCTTAGCGGCCTTGTTAGCCTCTGTTCTCTGTCTAGCGATAAGAACTCTCTTCTTAGCGGACTTGATGTTTGCCATGGTATTTCACCTCCGTATCAATTTTACGAGCGTTTGATTCTGTATTTTTACGATATTTAAGGGAAATCTATCTATATTCACCAAAAAAACCATCGTAAAGGTTAAAATTTTATAAGCTCGGTTTATTTTTTCTCATAGTACACTTCATTATAGCACAACTTAAATTAAAATGCAAGAGTTTTTTGAGATTTTTTTAAAGATTTTGAGGAGAAATTTATGTACAGAACAGGACTTGCAATTGAAGCGGCAGAAAGCATGGGTGATATCAGCGGCGCAAAAGTGGTGCGCAGGAGATTTGGCAAGGC
>JAZNWG010000351.1:0-7563 GCA_045593225.1 Oscillospiraceae bacterium | reverse complement strand
ATATATACTCTTCCGTCATCATCAACCAGCACACCCGGATCCACGAAGATTCCGTCCTCCACAAGCTCATCGGGGAGATCGTACTTATACTGCGACAGCAGCTTGAACGGACCCTCAGGCTTGTCACTTACCGCCACACAGCCCTTTTTCCATAAAATATAGCAGTAGAGATAATACTTCCCGTCCTTCTCCACCACATCAGGTGCATAAAGCGGATTGTCCGTCCAGTCGGTATCGGAGGGGTGGTCCCTGTCGGGGCGCGTGTGGAAGATGTCGCCGTGACAGCTCCAGTTGCTAAGGTCATTCACAGGCGCAGACCACACCTTGAGCTTGTAGTCGCAGAAGCTGTCCGAGCCTGCATTGTCGTGAGAGCCGTAAATATATACTCTGTCACCGAATACCCGCGGCTCGCCGTCGGGGATATATTCCCACAGTGGAAGAAAAGGATTGGCCATGATAATAACTCCTTTATCACATTATTCTGATGCTAATTATATTGACTTTTTGTGGTGAAGTCAATAACTGATATTCGGAAAGTCCACCTGTTGTTCAAAATATGAACTTTTGCATGCATAAAAAAGGGAGCAGAAAACTGCTCCTTTTTCTTATTGAAAAGCCTGTTCCGGCGCTTTATCGACAGCCCCCACTCCTGTACTGCATCGGGGAGCAGCCTACATTCTGTCTGAACTGCCTTGCGAAATATTTTTCATCTTCATAGCCGCAGCTTACAGCCACCGCATAAACGCTCATAGCTGTTGCGGACAACAGATATCGTGCCTTCAGCACTCTTGCGTTTATGCAGTCCTGATTGTAGCTGACTCCGAAGCATTGCTTGTAGACAGAGCGGAAATAGCCCTCGCTGACGCACAGCCTCTTCGCTGCCTGCGACAATGTGGGAGCTTTATCAGGGGCTCTCATGACATCGCTGCGGATATCAATAAGCGCATTGTAATGCTGCATAGCCTTTCTTTCGGAAAGCGCGGCCATATCCGCCTTGCTTTGTTCCATGACAGCCGTGCAGAGCTGTTCTGGGGAGCGTTCGCCAACGGCATAGCTGATAAGCACCTGCCGCTCGTCAAAGCTTCCGCACAGCTCGTTGTGCAGCATTATACGCACGCGCTCTGCGAAAGCGCTGCTGTCGCCCTTGCAAAGCATAAGGAATATATCCTCGCTTGCGCGGCAGCAGACCTCGTGGCTAAGGCATGAATGCTTTATCGCTTTTGCCGCTGCTGCAATGATATCGCTGCGGTAGTTCTCGCCGTAGATGAACTCGCCGTCAGGCGGGAAGCTGAGCTTCACAGCCAGCAGGGAGTGCTTCTCGCCTGCGGCTTCGGTTATCTGAGTGAATTCGCGCAGATTGTAAAAGCCCGTCAGCGAATCGTATAGCGATGTTTCGCGCTGGCACTGCTTCAGATAATGTATGTCATTCTTCATGCGCAGAAATTCCAGTGTATCTGCGACAGCCTTGCTCCAGTCGCGGAAGCTGAAATCATAGCAGGCGGGATAAGGGTAGGAAAGCACCGTATAGCCGAAAAGCCTTGTCTGAAAGCAAAGTGGACTGAAGCAGAACAGCTGAGGCGCTTCGCGTTCCTCGTCCAGCACAGGCGGCAGGCCGCAGTACCTGATGGGAGAGGTGTCCTCGCCTATCTCACAGCACAGATATTCCTCGCCCTCGGACCGTGCACTGCTCCATGCTTTATCAAGACACAGATAAAGCCTGTCTGCATCGTGAAGCAGATATCTGAATTCCGACAGAACAGCAGTGTATTCCGCAAGAGTACGGCACATCGTAAGACGACTGGAGAACTGCGCCACATTGCTCATCATGGCGTGGTACTGACCTATCCTCTCGAAAGCAAGCTCCCCGATGAGCTGTGTGCGGTCAGAACCGCACGCGCAGGTGTTTCCGTATACAAGCCTTTCGGTATCATCGGGTGCGTAATTGCTGCAAAGAATGGCGTTAACTGCCTTATGTCCAAGCCCGCGTCTGTTTCGGCGGTATGAGGTCAGCAGAGGATAGTGGTATATCCTGCCGCCTGTATAGTCGTAGCCTGTCACAGCGACCCTGTCGGGTATCGCGATACCTGCGGCTGTGAGTGCGTCACACAGGCCGTATGCCATGAAGTCGTTCGCACATATCACCGCCTGCGGTAAGGGCAGCTCACCGCTGATATAGCGCAGTGCAAGAGCCTCGCCCGAGTCGTTCCAGAAGCTTCCGAAATGCAGCTTGCTGTCCTCGAACGGGATACCATGCTTTTCAAAGGCTCGTTTGCAGCCGTCTGCTCTCCTGTGGGAGACTTCGTCATTTTCATAGCCTGTAAGTATATCAATATCCGTATAGCCGTGTACTGTGATAAGATGCTCGGCTATCGCTTCCATATCCGCTTCGTCATCGGAATATACACTTGCAAAGCCGTCTATATCCTTGCCTATAACGACAGCGGGGAGCTTTGCTTTTCTCAGCTTTTCGACGACCGTATTCAGGACAGAGATATCCCTGAATGCTTCGGCTGTTATTATTGCGCCATCAAAATGGCAAGGCTCGAACAGGGAATATATGATATTCTCGAAATTGAGCTGCTCGTCCTCCACCCAGTGGTTATAGATGTTGGAATACACTGCAACATCGGTATCGGCGGAAAATGCCGCCTCGGCTATTCCGCAGACTATTTCTTTCTGCTCAGCGTCGTCTGCTCTTGCGGTAATTACCGCTATTCTTCTGCGTGGCATGATATCACCCCTTATAAGTACAGTATAGCGGATTTCTGCGCCAAAGTCAACCGAAAAAGTGCAGATTATGATTAAAAGGTGGATTATCAGAATATCCGCTATTGCTTTTCTTTCTGTTCGTTTGTATAATGAGAACAAGAGATAAGCCACTACGCAGACGCTCACACGAGCCTCTGCATCGAAAGGAGAACCTATGAAAAAGAAGTTGATAGCTTTATTCTGTGCGGCGGCAATGCTGCTTGTATCTGGTTGCTCGGGAAGTGACAGCAACGAAAGCACACAGACCTCCGCGACAGAAGATACCACCTCCGCTGCGGATATCACCGATACTGTCACCGAAGAGGAGATACTCGATAGCCTGAGCAACGGTATCGTCATTGACGAGGTGAGCGGAAACGTCTACAAGACCGAGCGCAACGCAAACCCCGTTTCGGGAAGCATTTTCTGCGCGGACCCCACCGCTGTCGAGTATGAGGGCAGGCTGTATGTCTACGGCACGAACGACACACAGCAGGCGGAGCAGGACACCGTAAACGACTATGACCAGATAAAGTCGCTGGTGGTATTCTCTACTGAGGATATGGTGAACTGGATATATCACGGCAGGATAGAAACAGGCGAGATAGCGCCGTGGATATACAATTCATGGGCACCCTCCATCGTTTCCCGCGTTGAAGATGACGGACTTACACATTTCTATCTCTACTTCTCCAACAACGGCTCGGGCGTCGGCGTAATAACCTCCACTGACCCCGTGACAGGCTGGAGCGACCCCCTCGGCGAGCCGCTGGTATATCAGAATATGGAGGGGCTGGAAAACTGCCCCGCACCGTTTGACCCGGGAGTATGCATAGACGAAAACGGCACAGGCTGGCTCACATTCGGCGGAGGCACACCTGCCTCGGGCGCAAAGGTGCACACCAACATTCCGAAGATTGTAAAGCTCGGTGAGGATATGCTCTCCTTTGACAGCGAGTTTGTCTCGATAGACGCACCGTATTTCTTCGAGGCAAGCGAGCTGAACTACATCGACGGTACATACTATTACACATACAGCACCGACTGGCAGAACCGCGGAGCAGGCTGGGACTATGAGGGCATATCCGCGCCTCCTACCTGCAGCATGGCTTATCTTACGACAGAAACTCCGCTTGACGCTGAAAGCTGGGAGTACAGAGGCGCATACTTCTACAACTCCGGTCAGAACGAAAAGGGCGAGTCGGGACTGCGCTGGGGCAACAACCACACCCACTTCTGCGAGTATCAGGGTACAAATTACATTCTCCACCACACTCTCCTTTTAGAGGAGCTCATGGGCGGCACAGCAGGCTTCCGCAGCCTTATGGTGGATTATCTGCCGATGGACGCTGCGACAGGCGAGATCCCCATTACAGCAGCTTCCAGAAACGGCGTTGCGCAGATAAAGCTGCTTGACCCTTATGCCGAGAACAGCGGCGCGGTGATGTTCACCTCCGCCGATATCGGATACACACAGGGCGCACACCCTGCTGCAAAGAGCAGCGCGGACGGCGCATGGATATATGTAAGAGGCGCGGACTTCGGCTATGGTGCGTCCGCTTTTACTGCTGAGGTAAAGGGCAAGGGTCGTATCGAGGTTCGCCTTGACGATCTTTCAAACGAAGCTGTGGCATTCATCGAGTTCGACAACGCAGACTATTCAAAGGTGCGCTCAACTGACTTCAAGCAGTTTGACGGCAGAAATCACAACATCTATCTCGTGTTCTCGGGCGTGGATATCGAGCTTGAGTCGTGGCAGTTCACAAAGGGTGAGGACACTCTCCGCCCCGAGGAGGATATCTCGGTGACAGAAACCGAATACGTAACTCTCGTTATCTCGGCACAGGCAGAAAATCCGGGCCCCAGTCCCTCTGCAGTTCTTGAAATGACAAAGGACGGCGATTACTGCGTAAAGTCCTCGGCCTTTGCAAAGGAGAGCGAGGTGCTCAATCTCGGCTTTATAAATCCCGACAGCGAAGCTACCTACAAGGTATATGTGAAGTCGCTCGGACTTGAGACGGAAAACGGCATAGTTGAAGTCCCTGTTGATATCGAGCTTGATCCGACAAGCAACACTGCAAACGGCCTCGAGAATGGCTGGAAGGGCGCAGAGATCGGCACTGTCATCTACGGCACAGAGGAGTGCGGCCTTGTTGCGGCAGAGACTACGATAGGCTGGATAGGCTATCGTCTGGCGCTTATGACAGACGGCGAGGAGGTGCCGTATACTTCCATAACCTATAATCTTTCAGTCAGCGGTCTGACATTTGAATGATCCAAAGTGACAGATAGGAAAGTCTGATAGCTCCATAAAAATATCCCCCTGTTCAGCGATATGAGCCGAACTGGGGGATTTTTGTCAGCTAGGGGCAGTGTTTTTATTTCTTTGCTGCGTCTGTGCGCGTCTTGGCTTCTGCTGTTCTTTTCTGTGCTGCCGCAAAGCTTGCCTTGTCGATCTCGTGCTGTGCCTTCGCGCTCTCCTTCATGTCCTCGAACGCGCCCTTGAAAAATTCTGTCATTTTGTTGCTCATATTTGTTACCTCCGTTGATCTATGTCTGTATTATACTGCGCGGTTGTTTGAGAATATTTTAAATAATGTTTCGGTAATGTTAATGTTCAGTATAAATATACTGGAGTTACGGATCTTTGTTTTGTCGAAAACTCCGTCTGCCACTTGTACAATAATTCAATATCTGATATAATATATTATATCATTATGTAAAAATAAAGAGTTATTGTAAAAAACAGGCGTGACAGGCTCTGGTAAAGGAGAGTTAAAAAATGAGTGAAAGCAGATGGGAAGTGCTGCATGAGCTGCTTAGCAGAATAGCCCGTACAAGCACCGCACAGGAGCTTCGGAATGTCATGAATGAATATGCCGACAAGCTCGATGTCAGCGGAGATGAGCCTTCGGGCGCTGTCTGGAAGGATATAAAAAAGCTCGGAGATGAGCTTGTCCTGTTGCGTGGCGAGCGTATCAACGGCGCTCATGGCAGACATCGCACCGCACTTACAGAGCAGGAGCAGGCAGAGCTTGCAGAGGTCGAGAGGATAATGGACCAGAACCTGCTGGACTATCATTTTCAGCCTATCGTCAGCGCGGTCAACGGCGAGATATATTCGTACGAGGCGCTCATGCGTCCGCAGAGTCAGCTGTGCCCAAGCCCTTATCATGTCATGAAATATGCCGAGCTTACCGAAAGGCTGGACGATATCGAGCGCGCAACGTTCCTTAATATTCTCGGGATCATTGACAGCGGCAAGGAGAGGTTCGGTGGCAGACGTGTTTTCATCAACAGCATTCCCAGAACAAAGCTCGCAGACAGCGACAGCATGCGCGTGAACGAGCTGCTTGAAAAACATTCTGATACTGTTGTTGTGGAAATGACCGAGCAGGCGGAGCTGAATGATGTTGAGTTCGGCGTCATCAAAGAGCAGTATCGCCGCATGAATGTGAGGATAGCTATTGATGATTACGGCACAGGATACTCCAACGTGCAGAATCTTCTCAGATATATGCCTGACTATATCAAGATAGACCGTTCTCTCCTGAGCGAGATCCAGAACAATCCGAAAAAGCGGCATTTTGTCCGCGAGATCATCGAGTTCTGTCATGACAACGGTATCAAGGCGCTTGCGGAGGGCGTTGAGACCTCCGAGGAGCTGAGGACTGTCATTCACCTCGGAGCGGATCTTATACAGGGATATTATACTGCGCGCCCCTGCGCTGTTATTCTGGATTCTGTTCCGAACGATATAAAGAGCGAGATAAAGCTTTATCATCGCGAGCGCGAGGACGGCAAGGAGCTGCATATCTATACTGCCCACAAGTCTGAAAGGGTACTGCTGGACAGGCTGTTCAAAGAGGATTACAGATGTGTGCTGGTGGGCAAAAACGGAGACGGCGATGTTACTCTTGCCTGCGCACCCGGTCTGGATACAAAGATCCATCTTGATATTGCGGACGGCTTCAAAGGCAGTGTCATTCTTGAAAACGCTCAGCTGTCAAACGATAATAACCGTCCTTGTATAGATGTCGGTGAAAACTGTGATGTCAGACTTATCCTTATCGGTACGAACCATCTGAAAAGAGGCGGCGTACGTGTTCCGGAAAGCTCAAGGATCACCTTCGGAGGCGAAGGAAGGCTCTCGATAATGATCGGCGGCGAGGGCTGCTATGCCATCGGAAACGATGTTGACTCAAGGCATGGTGAGCTTGTATTCGAGCAGGGCGTTTCCGTAGAGAACTATGCTGCCCATGGCGTCTGCATAGGCTCGGGACGCGGCGGAAAGATCAGCATTCTGCGTGGTCAGTTCTCGCTTAACATGACAGGCAGTGTCGGTGTCGGAATAGGTGCGCTTTATGCGGACACTGATCTTGATCTGTTCGCGTGCGATGTTACCGCAGATATTTCTCTGGCACAGGGCGTCGCCATCGGTTCTCTGAGCGGTAACTGCCATGCATATGTACACAGTGCCTCCACAAAGCTTTACCTTACGGGAAACGATATCGTCGGAATAGGCACATTGTCGGGAAGACAGAGCGAAGTAGCCATCAGCGAAGCAACTGCTATATTCAATATCCATGCAGACCATTGCTCGGCTATAGCCGCGCTTGAGGGTGACACGTCATTCAAGCTCAGCAGAGCGGGCATGCACGTTGCCGCAGAGGGTGCGCGTGCGTTGGCTTTTGGCGGCTTTGACGGAAATACGGAGCTGGAGCTTATAAATTCAAACACCTCGATAAGGCTTGATACATATGCTGATTACAAGGATTATATCAGCAGAGATAACGTTGAGAAAGTCGGATCGTA
>JAZNWG010000350.1:0-4802 GCA_045593225.1 Oscillospiraceae bacterium | reverse complement strand
GATTGGAGCAGGGATTCTTCCGCCGCGAAGAATGAATTTGTCGGATTTGAAGTTGTTTACAGGCATGACGGGCGCGTATCCTAAGAGTCCGCCAAACTGTACCATGTCGCCAACCTTTTTGCCGTATGCAGGAATAAGTCTTGCCGCTGTCGTCTTGTTGTTTATCATGCCGATAGCTGCCTCGTCCGCGATGATAGCGGAGATGGTGTCAACAGGTGTATCGCCGGGGATACAGATCATATCAAGACCTACGGAGCAGACGGCTGTCATAGCCTCAAGCTTATCCAGCGACAGCGAGCCGCAAACTGCTGCGTCGATCATACCTGCGTCCTCGGATACGGGAATGAACGCGCCCGAAAGACCGCCGACGTGAGAGGATGCCATTACGCCGCCCTTCTTTACTGCGTCGTTAAGCATAGCAAGACATGCCGTTGTGCCGTGAGTGCCGCAGCTCTCAAGGCCGATCTCCTCAAGGATATGAGCAACGGAGTCGCCGACAGCGGGTGTGGGAGCGAGCGACAGGTCAACGATACCGAAGGGAACGCCCAGTCTGCGGCTTGCCTCTGTACCAACCAGCTGACCCATACGTGTGATCTTGAATGCAGTCTTCTTGATGATGTCTGCGATCTCGGTCATGTTAGCCTCGGGGTGCTTTGCGATAGCCGCTCTTACAACACCGGGACCCGAAACGCCTACGTTTATCTCTGTATCATACTCGCCTACGCCGTGGAATGCACCTGCCATAAAGGGGTTGTCCTCGGGAGCGTTGCAGAATACAACTATCTTAGCTGCGCCAAAGCAGAAATTATCCTTTGTAGCCTCGGCAGCGTCGTATACTACCTTACCCATCATGGATACAGCGTCCATGTTGATACCTGCCTTTGTGGAGCCGATATTTACGGAGCTGCACACATTTGATGTTTCGGCCATAGCCTCGGGTATAGAGTTTATAAGCTCCAGATCGCCTGCGGCGAAGCCCTTATGTACCAGCGCAGAGTAGCCGCCGATGTAATTTACGCCTGTACCCTCGGCAACGCGCTGCAGGGTCTTTGCAAACTTCACAGGATTCTTGCTGTGAGTTGCAGCGGCAACGATGGAAATAGGGGTTACGGAAATTCTCTTGTTGATGATCGGGATACCGTACTGCTTTTCGATATCCTCGCCTGTCTTTACGAGGTTTTCTGCCTTGCGCATCATTTTGTCGTAAATTCTGTCGCAGGCACGGTCCTCATCGCTGTCGATACAGTCTATGAGGGAGATACCCATTGTAATGGTACGGATATCGAGGTTCTCCTCCTGTATCATCTTTATCGTTTCAAGTATATCGCCTGAATTAAGCATAGTTAAATCTCCTTAATGGTAATTAGATACGGTGCATAGCGTTGAAGATGTCCTCGTGCATTACGTGCACCTGAAGGCCCATCTCATTGCCTGCCTTTGTCAGCTTGTCAGCAAAATCAACGTAGTCGATGGTGAGATTGGATATCTCGATCATCATGGTCATTGCGAACAGATCCTGCATGATGGTCTGTGTAACGTCCATTACGTTTGCCTTGCACTCTGCGCAGATACCGCTTACCTTTGCGAGAATACCTACTGTGTCCTTACCGATAACAGCTACAACTGCTCTCATTTTGTCCTCCTTGCTGCAGAACGGCTTGATCTGATTGTATAAAATCACCGCCTGCATACCTTTATTTTAATATTTCTTATCTATTATACTAAAAAATTTACAAAAAGTAAATGTATTCATAGACAAAATTAAAAATTTGTGATAAAATAATAAAAAAACTGTCTGCGGAATAAGATTTATGTGTAAATTTTCGTTGACGGCAGAAACTAAAGGACAAAAGAATTGAGTACAGACAACATTTTGGCAATACCTGTTGATTGCCATATACATTCGACATTATCACCCGACGGCAAGGATGCGCCTGAAATAATGGCAAGGCGCGCATTTGAGCTTGGGATAAAGCATTTCACACTGACAGACCATATCGAGAACGAAAAGCTGGAAAGCTGGCATTATGCCGAGGCTATGGAGCGCTCTTTCGAGGTATACAAAGCCCTCAAAGCGGAGTATGACGGCAGAATGAATGTGTATTTCGGCGCAGAGCTTGGACAGCCGCTGTATAATTTGCCACAGGCAGAGGCGATACTGGAAAAGTACGACTATGATTTCGTGCTCGGCTCGCAGCACAGGACAAAAAGCTATAAGCGCGTGGACCTGCTGCCGAATGACGAGGCGGTGAAATACGCCTACCTTGACGAGTATTTCGAGGAGCTGCTTGCTCTCGCGAAATGGGGCAGATTCTGCTCGCTGTCGCATCTTACGTTCCCGCTGCGCTTTATTAGCGGCGATGTCGGCGGCGGAGAGCTTGATATAAGCCGATACTCAGCGGTAATTGACGAGATACTCGATGTTATCATAAAAAGCGATATCGCGCTTGAGGTGAATTCCTCAGGTATACGCAAGGGGCTTCATGCTCCCATGCCGAGCGCAGGATTTATACAGCGCTACCGCGACAAGGGCGGAAGGCTGATAACTGTCGGCTCGGACGCTCACAGGGTCGAGGACGTCGGAGCGGACATTCCGCAGTGCATCTCGATGCTGAGAGATATCGGTTTTACTGAGATCTGTGTATTTAGCAGGAAAAAACCTGTTTTCATCAAAATTTAACGGAGGACAACACTATGAACAAGCTGCTGGATTTATTAAGACAGAACGCAAGACTTTCCAATGCGGAGCTCGCCGCGATGCTCGGTACTACCGAGGCAGAGGTCGCCGCCGAGATCAAACAGCTTGAAAATGACGGTATACTTATGGGCTATACCGCTATCATAAACGAAGAAAGCGTGGACGAAACACGCGTTACAGCTATAATCGAGATAAAGGTCGCTCCCATGAAGGGCAAGGGCTTTGATGACCTTGCGCACACCATCATGGAGTACGACGAGGTGGATACTGTGTTCCTGCTGAGCGGCGCTTATGACCTTTCTGTTACAGTTACAGGCACATCTCTGCGTAAGGTGGCACTGTTCGTGTCGGAAAGACTTTCCGCGCTGGACGGCGTTATCTCAACCGCTACACACTTTATCCTCAAGAGATACAAGGAGAAGAACCATGTATTCAACGAGGATACGACTGACGAAAGGAGCTTAGTATCTCCGTGATAGATTACGAAAAGATAATTCCCGAGAAGATAAGCGGCATCCAGCCCTCGGGAATAAGAAAGTTTTTTGATATCGCACAGCAGGTGGAGGGCGTTATCTCCCTGTCGGTAGGCGAGCCTGATTTCAAGACACCATGGGCTGTCCGCAAGGAGGCTATCCGTATACTTGAAAAGGGAAAGACCGCATACACTGCAAACAGTGGCCTTGCAGAGCTTCGCCGCGTTATTTCGGAATACCTGCTGGGCACCATTCACACAGAATACAGCCCCGATAACGAGATAATCGTTACTGTCGGCGGCAGTGAGGCTATCGACATGGCGCTGCGTGCGCTGATTGCTTCGGGTGACGAGGTGCTCGTGCCCGAGCCGAGCTTCGTATGCTATTCGCCTATCGTTTCGATGTGCGGCGGAGTTCCTGTTCCTATCGTTACAAAGCGCGAGGACAATTTCCGCCTTACAGCTGAGGCTTTAAAGGAGAAGATAACTCCGAAAACAAAGGCGCTGGTGCTTCCTTTCCCGAACAACCCTACGGGCGCTGTTATGCGCCGCGAGCACCTTCAGGCTATCGCAGAGGTGATAAAGGATACTAACATAATGGTGCTGTCGGACGAGATATATTCCGAGATGACCTATAACGGCGAAAAGCACGTTTCCTTTGCTGAGCTTCCCGATATGCGCGAGCGCACTATCGTTATCAACGGATTTTCCAAGGCGTTTGCAATGACAGGCTGGAGACTGGGCTATGCCGCAGGACCTCAGCCTATCATGAAGCAGATGCTGAAGCTTCATCAGTACTGCATAATGTCCAGCCCTACAGTAAGCCAGTACGCTGCTATCGTTGCAATGACGAAGTGCCGCGAGGAGGTAGACAAAATGGTGGAGGAGTATGATATGCGCCGCCGCCTGCTTGTAAAGGGCTTCAATGATATGGGGCTTGACTGCTTCGAGCCTGAGGGCGCTTTCTATGTGTTCCCCTGCATAAAGTCCACGGGCATGACCTCTGCGGAGTTCTGCGAGAGGCTCATCTACGACAAGAAGGTCGCAGTAGTTCCCGGAAACGCTTTCGGCGAGAGCGGAGAGGGCTTTGTGCGAGTTTCCTATGCATATTCGGTACAGCATTTAACAACGGCTCTCGGCCGTATCAGAGAGTTTCTTGAGGAAATAAAGAAGTGACTGTAATTGCCAATGCAAAGCTGAATTTATATCTCGACATAGTCGGCACGCGCGAGGACGGCTATCATCTGCTTGAAACGGTCATGCAGAGCATAACTCTGTCTGATGTGCTGGAGATAGATATCTCTGACGGCGACGGTATAGAGCTTTCCTGTGACCGCGCCGATATCCCGTCGGACGAGCACAATATCGCGTATAAAGCGGCAAGAGCCTATCTTGACGCGGCGGGGATAAAGGCTAAGGTGCGTATTTCTATCGCAAAGCGTATCCCGAGCGGTGCAGGAATGGGCGGTGGCAGCGCTGATGCTGCGGCTGTGCTGGCGGCGCTGGATAAGCGCTTCGGCGCGCTTGACGAGGCAAGGCTTTATGATATTGCGCTGTCCTGCGGTGCGGACGTGCCGTTCTGCCTTGCAGGCGGTACTAAGCTGTGCAGGGGAAGTCGGATCGTAGCCATGT
>JAZNWG010000349.1:0-6856 GCA_045593225.1 Oscillospiraceae bacterium | reverse complement strand
ACATCTTTTCGGCGGACACGGCGGAATTTCGGAATATGCGCCCGATAGCGGAATAGAATTGCGCCTATCCGACTTCCACAACTCTATATTCTTCTATGAGGACATCCCCGAAATATGGAGCAAGGAATACGCTGAATTCTTTTTCAACTGGCTCGGCGAGAATGGTTATCTGCAGGTGCTGAGCGGTATAGTGATCGGCAGAATGCGCTCGCCCGAGCCATTCGAGCCGTATGCTGAAATTATCCGTAGAGTGGTTTCGGAGAAGTACAAGCTACCCGACCTTCCGATAATGTATGGACTCAATTTCGGACACGCCTCGCCTATCTGCATACTGCCGTACGGAGTGCAGGCGGAGCTTGATGTTGATGAGTTGAGATTTGAGATAAAGGAAAGCGGAGTAATATAAAAAATTAAAGGCTGTGCAAAAATGCACAGCCTTTGCTGTTATTAAATCAGAAATTACTTGCCAAGAGCCTGCTTAGCAGTTGCAATGATATTGTCTGCGCAAAGGCCGAACTCCTTAAGCAGTGCAACAGCGGGGCCACTGTGACCGTAAGTGTCCTTTACGCCGATCTTGATAACGGGTACGGGGCACTCCTCTGTAACGACCTCTGCAACCGCAGCGCCGAGGCCACCGATAACACTGTGCTCTTCAACAGTGATGATCTTGCCTGTCTCCTTGGCAGCCTTTACGATGATGTCGCGATCGATAGGCTTGATTGTGTGGATATTGATAACGCGAGCGTCAATGCCCTGCTCTGCAAGAGCCTTGCCTGCTTCAATTGCCTCTGCAACCATCAGACCTGTTGCAATGATGGTGATGTCCTTGCCGTCCTTCAGCTGAACGCCCTTGCCTACCTCAAACTTGTAGGTTGCAGCGTCATTGAAGATAGGAGCAGCAAGACGACCAAATCTCATGTAGGTAGGGCCTACATAGTCAGCCATTGCGAGAACTGCTGCCTTTGCCTCAACATCGTCAGCAGGGTTGATAACTGTCATGCCGGGGATAGCACGCATAAGCGCGATGTCCTCGTTGCACTGGTGGGAAGCACCGTCCTCACCAACGGAGATACCTGCGTGAGTTGCGCCGATCTTTACGTTGAGGTGGGGATAGCCGATGCTGTTTCTTACTATCTCAAACGCTCTGCCTGCAGCGAACATCGCAAAGGAGCTTGCAAATACAAGCTTGCCTGTGGTAGCGATACCTGCGGCAACGCCCATCATATTAGCCTCTGCAATACCGCAGTCGAAGAAACGATCGGGGCAAGCAGCCTTGAATGTACCTGTTTTTGTTGCGGCAGCAAGGTCAGCGTCCAGAACTACAAGGTCAGGGCGCTTCTCAGCGAGCATTACAAGAGCTTCGCCGTAGCTGTCACGAGTAGCTTTCTTTTCCATATCTATTTAATTCCTTTCAGTTGTTATCAAGCTTCGAGAGAAGCGAGGTGAGCCTTGAGCTCGTCCATAGCCTTTGCATACTCCTCATCATTGGGAGCCTTGCCGTGCCAGCCGCACTGGTTTTCCATAAAGGAAACGCCCTTGCCCTTTGTGGAGCGCTGGATAATAACTGTGGGCTTGTTGAGAACTGTCTCAGCCTCGTTGAATGCCTTTTCGATCTCATCAAAGTCGTGACCGTTGATGGTGATAACGTGCCAGCCGAATGCAGCAAACTTCTCGTCGATGGGATAGGGGCTCATAACGTCGCCGATCTTACCGTCGATCTGAAGACCGTTGTTGTCAACAACAGCTACGAGGTTGTCAAGCTGGTAGTGTGCAGCGAACATAGCAGCCTCCCATACCTGTCCCTCCTGTATCTCACCGTCACCGAGAACAGCGTATACCTTGTATGTGTCGTTTGATATCTTACCCGAAAGCGCCATACCGCAGGCTGCGGAGATGCCCTGACCGAGCGAGCCTGTGCTCATGTCAACGCCGGGAACCTTGCCTCTAACGGGGTGGCCCTGAAGTCTGGAGTCGATCTTACGCAGAGTCTTAAGCTCCTCAACAGGGAAAAAGCCTCTGTAAGCAAGACAAGCATACAGCGCGGGAGCTGTATGACCCTTGGACAGCACCAGTCTGTCGCGGTCTGCCATTTCGGGGTTTGCGGGATCAACGTTCATTCTGTTCATATACAGATATGTCAGAGTGTCCGCAACGGAGAGAGAGCCGCCGGGGTGTCCTGCCTTAGCGTTGTAAACGCCCTCAACTACGCCCATTCTGACCTTGGTTGCAGCTATTTCAAGCTGCTTTTTCAGTTGTTCGTCCATGTTTAGTCCTCCTGCATTTTACAAATCGGTACTCCGATATTTTTTCCACTTTAATTATACAGCATATTTAAAAAACCGTCAATATATAAACTGTACAAGATTACTGCGCTTAATCGCCGTCTGTTACGCGAACATGATAATCCGAAGCCTTACAGCCTCTCAATATACTCAATAATTTCCGCTATCGCGCCGCTGTTGTTGTCGCACACAACGAGGTCGGCTGCTGCCCTTACCTCCTCCTGTGCGGAAGCCACCGCAACGCCGAGATCGGCTTTCCGTATCATCGCGAGGTCGTTCATATAGTCGCCCGACGCGACTGTGAACCTGTCCTGTGCGCCCAGTATCCTTATAAGCTGCCTGTAGCCCATCGACTTGTCAACACCCTCGGGAAGGCACTCGTAGTAAACAGGCGCACTGCGCACCCACTGAGCCTTCTGCATATCAGACTGCTCGATGTAGCGCTGTATCTCGTCCATTCGCTCAGGCTCATGCGCAAGCAGCACCTTCAGCCAGCCCTTTTCGGGAAGCTCCTCTATCGTGCAGGGGTGGGGCTGTAAGCCCTCCAGCGCGAGGTGGTCAAGCTCCGTCTGATTTATGAACGGAGTGAATATAGTCTGCTCATGAAGCACCTCGATACCGAGGTCGGGAAAGCGCTCTGAAAGGCGGCGCACATACTCCCTCGCGTGCAGGCCTATCTCGCACTGCCACACGAACTTATCCTCTTTGAAATCATATACTGCCGCGCCGTTGAACACTACGGCAGGAATGTCTATGCCGAGCCTCTCGACCGCAGAACGCGCCATTCCGCAGCCGCGTCCAGTTGCAACGGTGAAAAGCCCGCCGCCCTTTCTGAACCGCTCTATCGCCGCGAGATCCTCAGGTAGTATCTGCTTGTCGTCAGTAAGCAGCGTGCCGTCAAGGTCGGTCATGAAAATGACTTTGCTGAAATCCATAATCAGCCCTCTATCGTTTTAAGAAATTTTGTGAAATACTCGGGAAGCTCGCTCTCGAACTCCATGTATTCGCCTGTTCTCGGGTGAACAAAGCCGAGTTTTTTTGCGTGCAGGCACTGACCATTAAGCCACTTCGGCTTGCCGTTACCGTATACCTCGTCGCCTGCAACGGGATTGCCCTTGTATGCCATGTGGACGCGTATCTGATGAGTTCTGCCCGTTTCCAGCCTTACCCTCAGATGAGTGTAGCCCGAATATCTGCGTATTACATAGTAATGCGTTATCGCCTCGCGCGAGTTTTCCAATCTAACGCACATCTTCTTGCGGTCGTTCTTGCTTCTGCCTATCGGTGCGTCAACCTTGCCGTCCTCCTTGACAGCGCCACACACTACAGCCTCGTACTCGCGTGTGAAGCTGTGCTCCTTTATCTGCTCAGACAGCCCGATGTGCGCAAGATCGTTCTTTGCGACCATCAGCAGTCCGCTTGTGTCCTTGTCGATACGGTGGACTATTCCGGGGCGTATCTCGCCGTTTATTCCCGAAAGGCTGTCTCCGCAGTGGAACATCAGCGCGTTCACAAGAGTGCCGCTGTAATGCCCTGCTGCAGGGTGCACGACCATGCCCTTAGGCTTGTTCACGACAAGCAGGTCATCGTCCTCATACACTATTTCAAGAGGAATATCCTCGGGGAGGATATCAACGCTCTGCGGCTCGGGGAGAGTTA
Source organism: Oscillospiraceae bacterium (assembly GCA_045593225.1). Classification (GTDB taxonomy): domain Bacteria; phylum Bacillota; class Clostridia; order Oscillospirales; family Ruminococcaceae; genus CAG-115. The sequence continues at coordinate 2,915 of JAZNWG010000349.1, read as the reverse complement.
TCTCTATAAGCACGCCGCTTTTGGGTGTATCCTTTTTGTTCGCGGTCTTGCCATCGACCAGCACCGCACCCTCCTCGATAAGCTTCGCCGCCGCGCTTCGGGAAAGCTCCGTCTGCTCGGATATCAGCTTGTCAAGGCGCACACCGCCCTCAGCGTAAAACTCAATTTTCTCCATCTTCGGTCACTTCTTCGGCGGCTTCGGGAGCTTCAGCTGCGTCCTCAGCCTTAGCCGCCTTTTTCGCCCTTACGTCCTGTACCTCGTCAATGATAACGAGAACGCACAGCAATATTCCGCCGCACACAGCGCAGATATCCGCAAAATTGAATATCGCGAAATTGATTATTCTTACGTCGATAAAATCAACAACGTTTCCGCCATTGAATATCCTGTCGATGAGGTTTCCTACGCCTCCGCCAACTATCAGCGAAAACGAAAGGATATACCACGGACGACGGACGTGCTTCAACACCATCGCGCACACCATCGCGCCCATCATGAGCGAGGTAACGCAGATAAGCATTGCCGTTTCGCCCTCAAACATGCTGAAAGCCGAGCCGTCATTGAGGTAATACGAAAGATTGAGCACCTGCGTATCACCGAATTTTATCAGGTGTATCGACTCGTGAAGTGCCATGTTCTGCACAACGAGCCACTTTGTAAGCTGATCTATTCCGACGAGCACTGCTGCCAGCAGCAGGCCGAGAATGACAAGCTTGTTCACCTGTTTATCGGATAATTTTTTCTTTTCCAATAATAATTCCCCTTGCATAAAAACTAAAGGGGGAAGGGGCAAACCCCTCCCCCTGTGATATTACTTGCTGAAATCAATGATAACAGCTGCGCAGCGTGCGCAGAGATTATCGTGACCTGCAACTGTGCCGACAGTTCTGTTGTGAGTCCAGCAGCGGTCGCACATTGCACCCTCTGCCTTCTCTACTGTAAGAGAAATACCCTCAACAGCGCCCTTGAACTCGCCCTCGCCAACTGCAACATCAACGTAGGAAACGCCGAATACAGCCGCAAGCTCGGTGTAAGCGGAAAGCTCTGCTACTGTATTTTCGTCAGCGTACAGCTTAACGCCAGCCTCAAGAGCCTTACCGATAACGCCTGCTGTTCTCTTCTCCTCGAGAGCCTTCAGAACATCATCGCGAACTGCATGGATCTTGCTCCACTTAGCCTCAAATGCTGCGTCAACAGTAACGCCTGTCTTCTCAGCCATATCGTTGAAAGGAACGCCGCGCAGATCATCAGTGGACTTGTGGGGCATGAACTGCCAGATCTCGTCCGCTGTGAATGTCAGGATAGGAGCGATGAGTCTTACGAGAGAATCGAGAATGATGTACATTGTTGTCTGTACAGCCTTTCTCTCCTCGCTCTTTTCAGCGTCACAGTAAAGTGTATCCTTAACGATGTCAAGGTAGAAGTTACTCATATCAACAACACAGAAGCTGTGGATAGCGTGGTATGCGAGATAGAAGTCAAAGCTCTCATAGGAAGCCTTTACCTTCTCGATAACAGCGTCGAGACGGGAAAGTGCCCACTTGTCGATATCACTCAGCTTGTCGAGAGCAACCATCTCTGTATCGGGATCGAAGCCGTTCTTGTCGCCAAGGTTACCAAGGATATATCTTGCTGTGTTTCTGATCTTTCTGTAAGCCTCGGACAGCTGCTTGAGCATATCCTGAGAAACTCTCATGTCGTTATGGAAGTCGAGAGAAGCAACCCACAGACGCAGAACATCAGCGCCGTACTGCTTGATAACTTCCTCGGGCAGGATAACGTTACCCTTGGACTTGTGCATCTGCTCGCCCTTGCCGTCAACTACCCAGCCGTGTGTGCAGACTGCCTTGTAGGGAGCCTTGCCTGTTGTTGCTACGGAAGTCAGCAGCGAGGACTGGAACCAGCCTCTGTACTGGTCGCAGCCTTCAAGATACAGATCAGCAGGCCAGTGAAGCTCGGGACGCTCCTCAACTACAGCAGCGTGTGTAACGCCGGAGTCGAACCAAACGTCGAAGATATCCATTTCCTTGCGGAACTTGTTGCAGCCGCACTCGCACTTAACGTCAGCGGGGATAAACTCGGAAGCCTCTCTGCTGTACCATGCGTCGGAGCTCTCCTTGCGGAACATATCAGCGGTAGCCTTGATAGTAGTGTCGTTTACAACGGTAGCGCCGCAGTCCTCACAGTAGAGCATGGGGATCGGAACGCCCCATCTTCTCTGGCGGGAGATACACCAGTCGGAACGCATGTTTACCATGTTCTTGATGCGCTCCTCACCCCACTCGGGGATCCACTGAACGCCCTCGATAGCCTTTACAGCTTCCTCCTTGAACATATCAACACTGCAGAACCACTGATCGGTCGCACGGTAGATGATAGGCTCATGGCAGCGCCAGCAGTGAGGATAGGGGTGGACGATCTTCTGCATTGCGAGCAGAGTGTTATCGTCCTCAAGACGCTGTGCGATCACCTTGTTGGCATCGCCTGTCTTGAGACCCTCAAAAGGACCTGCCTCAGCAGTCAGGATACCCTTTTCGTTTACGGGAACTACGATCTCGAACATTCCCTTGTACTTCATGCAGACCTCAAAGTCCTCCACACCGAAGCCGGGAGCTGTATGAACGCAGCCTGTACCGCTCTCAAGTGTAACGTGGTCGCCCACGATAACGGGAGACTTTCTGCCCATGAAGGGGTGATCTGTTTCGATAAGCTCAAGCTCTGCGCCTGTGAAGCTGCCTACTGTGCTGTACTTCTTGATGCCTGTTGCGTCCATTACGGAAGAAACAAGGTCAGTAGCCATCAGCAGGTACTCACCGAAGGACTTGCTCTCCTCGTCCTCTACCTTAACGAATGTATACTCGTAGTTGGGACCGAGGCAGATAGCAAGGTTACCGGGGAGCGTCCATGTTGTGGT
>JAZNWG010000348.1:0-3361 GCA_045593225.1 Oscillospiraceae bacterium | reverse complement strand
CCTTGTCCTTCAGACCATGCCACTTCTCGGGCAGAGGTAACAGGGACTTGGACAGGAGAGTAATCTCCTCTGCATGGACAGATATCTCGCCCATCTTGGTTCGGAATACCTTTCCCTTTATACCGATGATATCACCGAGATCCCACTTCTTGAACTCTGCATAGGTATCCTCGCCTACATCGTCCTTGCGAACATATACCTGCATTCTGTCAGAGCCGTCGCGGATATCCATAAAGCTCGCCTTACCCATGATACGGCGGGTCATCATTCTGCCTGCGATAGTAACATCGGAGTTTTCCAGCTCCTCAAAACGGTCGCGGATCTCCTTATTGTAAATAGAAACATCAAACTTTGTGATCTTATAGGGGTCCTTTCCTGCTTCCTTCAGTGCGGCAAGCTTTTCAAGCCTTACGCGGTGCTGTTCGTCAAGCTCCTCCGCAGTAAGCTCAACCTTTTCGATCTGCTCGTCTGCCATATCAGTCTTCCTCCTTCTTGCTGATGTCAAGGATCTCAAACTGGATAACACCGGAGGGTGTCTCTACGTCAACTACATCGCCTATCTTCTTGCCGATGATAGCAGCGCCGATGGGAGACTCGTCAGACATCTGACCTTTGTCGATGTTAGCCTCGCTTGTGCCAACGATCTGGAACTCCATCTCCTCATCCATCTCCTTGTCAAGGATCTTTACGACTGCACCGATACCAACCTTCTCAGTTGTGATATCATCGGAATCAATGATCTGTGCATGAGCCAGTGTAGCCTCGATCTCTGCGATACGGGACTCAACGATACCCTGCTCGTTTTTAGCTTCATCGTACTCACTGTTCTCGGAAAGGTCACCGAAGGAAAGTGCTACCTTGATCTTCTCTGCAACCTCCTGGCGGCGCACGGTCTTGAGGTTTTCAAGCTCCGCTTCAAGCTTTGCTACGCCGTCTTTTGTCAGTACTGTAATAGGCTTGTTCATGTTATGTTGTCCTCCATATATAATAAATTATTTATTTTATGCTTAACTTATTCTGTGACCTTCACAGCAGAAATGATCTCTATTGCCTTCTGGAGCTGCGTGTCGTTTTCCAGCGTCAGATATTCGGGGAGCGTATCAATGTTACGCTCTACCGTGTAGTCGGGCTTTATTCCCTCGGTATCCCATGTGCCCGATTTCGTAAGGTATATCTTTGCTGTGGAAATGGTCAGCGCGCTGCCGTCGGAGAACTCATAGGTGTTCTGCATTACCGCCTTGCCCATGGTCTGTGTTCCGATTATCGTAGCGCCACAGCCGTCTCTCATTGCACCTGCAAAAAGCTCCGCAGCAGAGGCTGTTCCCTCATCTACCAGTATCGCAACAGGCACATTTACTACCGTTGTCTCGGTATCGGTCTCAACTATCGCCTTGCGACTGCCGTCCGCATACTCTGCACTTGCAACCACAGATGCTGTAATAAACTGATTGAGGATAGGCTTCAGTGAGCTTACAACACCGCCGCCGTTCTGCCTTACGTCAATAATAACAGACTCCACTCCGACTGCCGTTAAGTTGTTCAGCGCGGACATGAACTGCTCGGGAGTTTTAGCATTAAAGCTGCTTATCCTGATGTATGCAACATTGTCCGCCAGCACCTCGCCGTTGACAGATGTGATATCGAGCTGCTGTCTGATGAGGTTTACAACGATCTCCTCACCGTCACGCAGGAGCTTTAATCTTATCCTTGTGCCGACCTCGCCCGAGAGCTTTTCCTTTGCAGTACCCGCTTCCATTGAAAGCAGGCTCTTGCCGTCTATCTCGGTAATGACATCACCTGCCTGCACACCGTTCAGCTCCGCGGAGCTGCCCTTGTACACCGAGGTTATCTTAAGATAGCCACTGCCGTCGTCCTCGGCCTCAAAGCCTGCACCGTGTATAACGCCGTTATTGGTCTGCTCTATCTCATAATAAGCCGAGCCTGTCATATAGCTGGCATATTTATCTCCGAGGCCGTCAACGTAACCGCTGATTACGCTTGTTTCAATAACGTCCTCGCTGTATTCACCGATATAATTCGTTCTTACCGCGGCGTCGATCTCTCTCAGCTTTGCGTACATACCCTCGTATTTCTCGGAAGTACCGATCTTAGAATTGTACACATTAAGAGATACCGCCCACGTCAGAACGAACGTTATAGCGCAGCCTATCGCCACAAGGCTTATTGCTACGCCGAGCGAAATTTTCTTATTCAAACCGTATGATCCTTTCTTTTGGGGAGCTTAGCAATATGTGCAGATATTACACCTTGACATATTTTCCCGTGCTGATTACCGTTCCTACCGCACCGAGCAGCGCTCCCGCCGCACAATTCGCAGCAAGTACGATCCAGGTAATATCGCCGAACGGTATAAGATCAAAGAAACCAAACATCTGCCACAGCGTCATATCATTTCCGAACATAGAGAACACTGCGTCATAGATCAACCAGGTAAGTCCCCACGAGGCGGCACCTGCCAGTATGCCGATGAACATACCCTCGACAAAGAACGGAGCTTTGATAAATCCGTTCGTCGCACCGACATATCTCATAATGCTTATCTCATTGCGCCTTGCAAATACGCTTGTGCGTATTGAGTTCGACACGATAACAACGCTGACGATTATCAGCGCTACCAGTACCGCAAGCGCTATCATCGAGAATGTGTTGCGGATATTTATCAGAGCACCTGCGAAGTTGTACGGCGCCTGAACTTTTTCAACTCCCTCTATCTCAGACAGAAGATTTACCACATGGCGCATCTTGCTGAGATCTACCACCCTTACCATAAACGTTTCGGGCATCGGGTTTTCCTCAAGGTAATCAAGCAGCTCTGCATACTCGTCCATCGTCTCGCGGAAATCCTCAAGAGCGCTGTCCTTTGAAGTGTACTGTATATCAGTGAGGTCGCTGTTGTTCTCCAGCACGCTCCTCACATGTTCGACCTGTTCTGCGGTAACGCCTTCTTCAAGGTACACCGCTATCTCATTTGTATCCTCGATGTTGCTCATGACGATATTTACATTCACCATAAGCAGTACCGTGCAGCTTACAAGCAGCAGGCTCACCATCAGTATACTGAAGCTCGCAAATGACATGACGAAGTTCTTCCATACCGAGGATACGCCCTTTTTTACAAGGTATGTGACATTACTCGTCCTCATTCTGACCTCCGATATTTTCATCAAATGTAATGCTGCCGCCGTCAAGATTGATTATCCTGCCGCCGAAGTGCTTTACAAGGTCGTGCTCGTGCGTTACCATTACGACAGTAGTGCCACAGCGGTTTATCTCCTTGAGAAGCTCAACGATCTCATAGGACAGCTTGGGATCGATATTGCCCGTAGGCTCGTCCGCGATG
>JAZNWG010000347.1:0-2751 GCA_045593225.1 Oscillospiraceae bacterium | reverse complement strand
AACATCACCCGAGGAATTGATTGCGGTTTCAAGAGAGTCCTGAATAACGCTGATAATAAAACCAACTGCAACCATCTGCATTGCAACGTCCTGACCCACACCAAGCAGCGAGCAAGCCATAGGTATAAGCAAAAGCGAGCCTCCAGCAACTCCCGAAGCGCCGCAGGCACCAAGTGTTGCCATGAAGCTTAGCAGGATCGCAAGCAGAATATTGACGCTTATACCCTGAGAGAATGCAGCAGTAAGCGACATCACAGTAATAGTGATAGCTGCACCGTCCATGTTGATAGTTGCGCCAAGAGGGATAGCTACGGAATAATATTCCTTGTCAAGGCCAAGCTTTTCACACAGTTTCATGTTTACAGGAATATTTGCTGCGGAGCTTCTTGTAAAGAAGGCAGTTATTCCCGACTCCTTGAAGCAGCGCAAAACAAGAGGATAAGGATTACGGCGAAGTGCAATTCCGACAATAAGCGGATCAATAATAAGCGCAACTGCCAGCATACAGCCTACAAGGACAAGAATAAGCTTTCCGTAATCAGCGAAGATATCAAGGCCATTCTCACTTACCGAGGCAAACACAAGACCCATGATACCAAAAGGCGCAAGCTGGATAACTCCGCCCACCACCTTGGAGACAGCGTCAGATATATCAGTGAGGACATTCTTGGTATTGTCACTTGCTATCTTACGAAGTGCAACGCCGAGAATTACTGCCCACGTAAGTATTCCGACATAGTTTGCTTCCATAAGAGCTGTCACGGGATTCTGGACCATGTTATTCAGCAACAGTCTGAAGACCTCTCCGAGATCAGCGGGAGCGGTATTCTCGGCAGCAGCAGAAAGCTGTATCGTGACAGGAAACATATAAGACGCAACGACCGCCGTGGCAGCGGCAAGAAACGTACTTATCACGTAGAAGGAAATAACCGTCCTGAAACGCTTTCCTATCCCCTCGCCTGCTTTAGCAAGCGAAGCGATCACAAGCACAAACACAAGTATAGGTGCGATAGCTTTCAGAGCGCCTACAAAAATGTCACCGAAGATCGTAACAAATGACGCTTGCGGAACAAAAACTCCGAGGGTGATACCGATTACCAGACCAATAGCTATTCGCAATATAAGCGGGGTCTTTACATAAAAACTAAGTACTTTTTTCATAATTCCTCCGATTTTTTAATCTTATTTTATAGTATAACATATAAAACGCATAATTTCAACACTGTAACACTATTATTTATAGACAAACAACGAAGGAATCAAGCATAACAAAAAGCTACTCCCCCGACAGATGTCAGGGGAGTATTTCAATATCAGATAACGTCGAATACGAGGTCCTTGAGGATATCGCTTGCATCCTTAGGTGTGATAACACCATCGCCGTTGTAGTCGAGCATTACAGGGTTTGCTGCACCCTCGAGAGCCACAATATCCTTGAGGATAGAAGATGCGTCCTTAGGAGTTACGATGCCGTCATTGGAAACATCGCCCCTGCGGTCAGAGAACTCGCAGAGCATGATGACGTAATCGCCTTTTTCACTTACGGAGAAGATAACCTTACCGTTCTCGTCAACTCTTGCATTATCAACAAATACCAGCTTGTCGCCGTCCTTCTTGTAGAGGTTAGCGAACTTGCCTTCATTCTTCTTTGCGAATGTGATCTCAAGCTCGGTGGGAGCATTTGTGCCGTCAATGCGGAACTTTGCTCCGACGTCACCGCGCAGAGCGCTTGTATTAACAGAAGCAATAGTGAGAATTTTCAGATCTGCCGCTGCAGGATCTTCAATTTCAGCACCGTCAATTATCCAGCTCTTTGTGCTGTCAATAACGAATGTAACCTTTATATCCTTTCCTGCAATAGCCTTGATCACGCTTACGGGAACATCATAGTTGCCGTTAAGTTCGATTGTAGTTTCGCTGCCATCGGGAAGCTTGGAAATGTCATCTGCTATTGTAGTCCAGCTTGCGGGCTTTCCGCCGATCTCGGGATTCTCAGGCACGTAGCTGCTGCTACCTCCACCACCGTAAGAGCCGCCTCCGCTTGAAGAACTACCGCCTGAGCCGCCTGTGGACGCAGAAGAAGTTGTAGCCGAAACGACATTCGTTCCGTCAGAAGCAGTCGCATACATACTCGGAGTTGTCGCGGTTCCCTCCTGCTTACCCATAGGATCTGCCATAAGCACGAAATAGTATGTTGTACCTGCGCTCAACCCATCGATCTCATAGCTTGTAATAGGATCTTCCGCATCGTCCATGAAGTAACTAAACTTAATGAATTCCTGCTCCGATGTATGCAGGAATGCCTCTGCGCTTTCCATGGTCTCAAATACGCAGATCGAATATGCTTCATAGGGAGCTGCTGCAGTGCTGTTGCTGGTCCAGTTCAGTGTTACCTTGCCCTTGCCGCCTGTAGCTGTAAGATCTGTGGGAGCAGATATACCTGCTGTTGTTGCCGAAACGACATTCGTTCCGTCAGGAGCAGTTGCATATACGCTATGATCGCTCGTTACGCCTTCCTGCTTACCCATGGGGTCTGCCATAAGCACGAAATAGTACGTTGTGCCTGAGGCCAGCTTATCGATCTCATAGCTTGTGACAGGTGCATCTGCATCGTCCATAAAATACTTGGATTTAACGAATTTCTGCTCCGAAGTATGCAGGAACGCCTCTGCGTTTTCCATAGTCGTGAATACATAGATCGAATATGCTTCATAGGGAGCTGCTGCAGTGCTGTTGCTGGTCCAGTTCAGT
>JAZNWG010000346.1:0-1944 GCA_045593225.1 Oscillospiraceae bacterium | reverse complement strand
GGTGCTGAGACATACCTGTACCTGACATGCGAGGGTATCCCGCTGACAGCTCGTGTATCTCCCAGATGTGCTGCTCGTCCTCAGGACGTTGTTAAGCTCGCTATGGATCCCAACAAGATCCACCTGTTCGATGCTTCCGATGAGCACTCTCTCCTCGGCTAATATCGCTTAAATTGCGGCGCGGCTCAAAAAGCCGCGCCGTTTTTGCTTTGGAGGTATGAATGAACCCAAAAATCGAACAACTCATAAATAACATAGAAAAAGTAATTCTCGGCAAGCGCGCTGTCATCGAGAAGATAGTCTGCGCTATGCTTGCAGAGGGGCACGTGCTTATCGAGGACGTGCCAGGCGTTGGCAAGACCCTGCTTGCGCAGACGCTTGCAAAGAGCGTTTCGGGCAGCTTCAGACGTATCCAGTTCACGCCCGACCTCATGCCCTCGGACGTTATCGGCTACACCGCTATCGACATGAACACAGGCAAGTCCGAGTACCGCGAGGGCGCGGCAATGTGCAATTTCCTGCTTGCGGACGAGATAAACCGTACCTCGCCCAAGGTGCAGTCCGCGCTGCTTGAGGCGATGGAGGAGAAGCAGATAAGCGTTGACGGCGTGACGCACCAGCTTCCCGTGCCGTTTATGACGCTTGCAACGCAGAACCCCATCGAGACCTATGGCACCTATCATCTGCCCGAGGCGCAGCTCGACCGCTTTCTGATGCGCGTTTCGATTGGCTACCCCGACCGCGCGGCGGAGATGCTGATGTTGGATAATATGCCGCAGAACGCCGAGGTTTCTGCTGTGATGAGCCTTGACGAGCTTATGGCGCTTCGCGAGGAGGCAAAGCAGATCGCGGTCGCAGCAAACATCAAGGCTTACATTCTGTCTATCGTCAACGCTACCCGCAGCAACAACCAGCTTGTAAAGCTCGGCGCAAGCCCCAGAGCCTCTATCGCGCTGTATAAGGCGGCGCAGGCTATGGCGCTGATGAATGGCCGCGGCTTTGTTACTCCCGATGACGTCAAGAGCGTTGCGGTAAGCGTGCTGTCGCACAGAGTTATCCTCGCGGCAGGACAGCAGCAGTTTGCGACTCCCGCACAGCTTATCGGTAAGATACTCGAAGATATCGCTGTGCCTGTCTGATATACAAAACGAAAAGAACCTTGGCCGTTTTCAGCGGTCAAGGTTCTTTTTTCTTAATAATTCGATCGTGCTTTGCACGACTGCGATATCCTCTTCGGTAAGCCCCGAAACGTCAATGATCTGGCTTTTGTCCTCCATTCCGAGCAGGTAATCTGCCGAAACATGAAATACTCTTGCGAGCTTCACGATGACCTCGGGCGAGGGATATCTGAGTGATTGTTCGTAATAGCTGACCGTAGCCTTTGACAGCCACAGTCTGTCTGCAAGCTGCTGTTGGGTAAGTCCCATGCTTTTGCGCAGCTCCTTTAGCGTTGTTCCGAAGTTGACCATAATTGCACCTCTCGTCTAAATACAGTTTACAATATTATAGTACGACTATATGTTGACTAATAGTATTAAAATAGTTGACATTTTTCGCGCATTGTGCTATAATCATACTTGCGGTGCAGGAAGAGCCTGCATTAGTATGTAAAAAGGAAGTGTTCTTATGCGTAAAATATGTAAAGCGGTGCTTGCGGCGGGCGCAGTGCTGACATTATGTGCGGTCATGACGGGTTGCGGTAAGGTGGAGATAGAGCTCAACGACTATGTCGAGGTTGATTACAGCGGCTATGATACGATAGGCGCGGTGAGATACAGTATTGATTTCGATTCTATGATCGCGGAAAATCCGAATGCGTTCGGACTTAGTGAAAAATATTCGCCGCAGGAGGGCGAGGCGGTAAAGGCGGCTCTCAGCAGCTCTATCGGCGGCAGCTTTGACGAGAACAATCTGCTGACGAACGGTGATAACATTGAGTTTGCA
>JAZNWG010000345.1:0-1948 GCA_045593225.1 Oscillospiraceae bacterium | reverse complement strand
CAGAAGGTGCGTGAGGCTGATGCAAAAAGGACGATTGCACGCCGTGAGCAGAGGCAGCTCAACGGAACGCAGGGATATAGAGAAAAGGCATGCAAGTGCTGCGGAAAGCTATTCAAGCCTAACAGCGGTAATTCTGCGTATTGCATGGAGTGCAAGGCCTTGACAAGGCAACAGCGTGAATTAAGACACAGTCCCTCAATATAACAAAAGTGCGCAGGGGAAGCTCGCCTGCGCACTAAATATTTATCCTGTTTTAATGTCACTCGTCCACACTGTGAAATTCATCCAAGCAGAGTTCGCGCTTCAGTTCGTCCTCTGTCGGCAGATAAGTAAAATACTTCGACGCAAACACCTGACTGTTATCTTCAGGCAGTGTGTATCTTACTACAGCCTCGCTCTTATCGGCGCAAAGAACAATGCCGATGGGAGGATTATCGCCCTCATTCATAAGTTCACGGGTATAGTAATTGACATACATCTGCATCTGTCCGAGATCCTGATGGGTAAGCTGTCCCATTTTCAAGTCGATAAGAACGAAGCATTTAAGAATGTAGTTGTAGAAAACAAGGTCGATAAAGAAATTCTGTCCATCCAGCGAAAAACGCTTTTGTCTGGCGACAAACGAGAATCCTCGACCGAGCTCCAGAAGGAACTGTTGCAGATGGTCGATAAGAGCCTGTTCGATATCTCCCTCGTATACATGGGTATCAGGCTTTATCTGCAAAAACTCCATTACATAGGGATCTTTGACGATTTTCTCGTATTCCGGTTTTGGCTCGGTGGTCTGAATTTCCGCAGCGACAGACACCTTGTCCTGACTTGCAAGAATGCGCTGATAATACATGGTGTGAATCTGACGCTCAAGCTGTCGGACGCTCCATGCAGATTTTGCACATTCTTCTGCATAGAAAGCACGTGCATTATCGTCGGGAACTCGCATAAGCAGACGGTAGTGCGACCAGCTTAATTCGCTCCACAGTGTGGAGCGAATTGGAAATGTACAGTAGAACTGACGCATATTGCGTAACCCTTGTACGCTAAAACCTTTTCCAAATTCAGCGGTCAGCTGGGCAGAGAGATATTCCAAAAGACCTTTGCCGTATTCGGCACGATCATTTTCGCCACAGGCTTTGTAAATCTGTTCGCCGATTTCCCAATACGCCACCACCATAGCAGTGTTGACGGCGGTACACATTTAATGCTATGCAGATACGATTGTACTGCGGATTGTGTTATAAGTTTGTTCTGCATTTTGATTGATTTGAAGCTGCTCATCCATGTCATGACCCTCCTGAGCTTGGGACTGTATTAAGTATTATATCTCGAAACAAGTGTTTTTGCAAGAACGCGAGTTCAGCAAGTAATGCATAGATATACCGTTACTATTACGGCCATTTTCTTGCCGTTATTTTGACTGTCCTGTACGAGCTATCCAACTGAGGGAGCGCATACTCCCCAGCGAAAAAGCCTTTGCCTACAAAATGAAGCTTGAGGCTATGAAGCATCAGGGAAAATCAACTTGTGGCCAACCTGTCCACAAGTCAAGGGACGATGTCTCAAACGAGGAAAGCGGCAGACAGGTGCAGAGATATATCCGCCTGACCTATCTGCTGCCCGAACTTCTTGACAGAGTTGACAACGGCGAAATGGCGCTCAGTCCTGCGGTTGAGCTTTCGTATCTGCCCGAAGAATGCCAGCGCATACTGCTCGACGCTATGGCTCTGTACGACTGCTCACCATCTCACGCACAGGCAATCCGGCTTCGCAGACTGTATCAGGATTGCAGACTTGACAGCGAAGCAATACACGCAATTATGTCCGAGGCAAAGCCCAATCAGCTTGAGCATATTCGCTTTCGCCGAGAAGATCTTCGGCAGTATTTCCCGTCGGGCTACACTGACGAACAGATGAAGAACGACATCATCAAGGGTCTAGAACTGCTCAAACG
>JAZNWG010000344.1:0-4516 GCA_045593225.1 Oscillospiraceae bacterium | reverse complement strand
AGCAGCATAGCTACGCACTCTTTTTTGATGTGATTCATATATTTCCTCCTGTCCCGACATAACGTCGTGATTTTTTAAATTATTTTTCAGCCGCAGCCTTTTTCTCAGCCTTGGCAGCCTTTTCTGCCGCTACCTGACTCGGTGACTTGCGCTTGTTCTTTATCGTGAAGAACAGGCATGCCATAGGCGGCAGATCCAGCGTGATGCTGTACTGTTCGTTATGTAACGGTACTTCCTTTGCAGTAAGCTTTCCGTTCTTGACACCTGTGCCGCCGTACTTCTCGTCATCGGAGTTGAACACCTCGACATAATCAGCATAGTACGGAACGCCGATATCGTACACCTCGTGACGAACAGGCTGGAAGTTGCATACGCATATTACCTCGTCGCCGTTCTTCGCGATACGTCTGAATGCGATAACGCTGTTTGCATTGTCCTCGCTGGATATCCAGTGGAAGCCCTCCCAGCTGGTATCGCACTGCCAGAACGCAGGAAGCTCCTTATACAGCTTGTTCAGATCCTTCACATACTGGTGCAGCTTATAATGAGGCTCAAATTCCAGAACGTCCCAGTCAAGACCTGTCTGGAAGTTCCACTCCTTGTACTGAGCGAACTCCTGACCCATGAACATCAGCTTCTTACCTGGGTGCGCCATCATGTAGCCGAGAAATGTACGCATCGAATTGAAGCGATACTCTCTCGGGCCTCCCATCTTGTCAAGCATTGAACACTTGCCGTATACTACCTCATCATGCGAAATAGGGAGAATGAAGTTCTCCGAGAACGCATAATAGAACGAGAATGTAACCAGATTGTGATTGTACGGACGACCGAGAGGATCCATGCTCATATAACGCAGCATGTCATTCATCCAGCCCATGTTCCACTTGAAGTTGAAACCAAGGCCTCCGATATCCGCAGGCTTTGTTACCATCGGCCATGCGGTGGACTCCTCCGCGATCATCATAAGGTTGGGGTGCTCCTTGAAGAGCGCCGCATTCAGCTTCTGCAGGAATGCGATAGCCTCAAGGTTACCGTGATCGCCGTAGCAGTTGGGACGCCACTCGCCGTCGTTTCTGTCATAGTCAAGATACAGCATCGAAGCTACCGCGTCAACACGCAGACCGTCGATGTGGTATTTTTCTATCCAGTAGTTTGCGTTGGATACAAGGAAAGACTGTATCTCTGGCTTGCCCCAGTCGAAGATATGTGTACCCCAGCTCTTGTGCTCGCGCTTTAAGGGGTCCTCATACTCGTAACAGCTTGTGCCGTCAAACTCATACAGACCTGCCGCGTCCTTCGGGAAGTGAGCAGGCACCCAGTCAACGATAACACCGATACCCGCGTTGTGGCACTTGTCCACAAAGCCCATGAAGTCAAACGGTGTTCCGAAACGCGATGTGGGAGCATAATAACCGATCTGCTGATAGCCCCAGCTGCCGTCAAACGGATGCTCCGCGATAGGCATGAGCTCTACATGGGTATAGCCCATTTCCTTGACATAAGGGATAAGCTCATCTGCAAGGCGGCGGTAGTCATAATATTCCTCGCCATTCTTCTTCCACGAGCCGATGTTCACCTCATAGATATTGGCTGCGCTTTCATAGATGTTCTTCTTCGAAAGCTCGTCCATGTACTTCTTATCAGTCCAATTGAAGCCCTCGATATCATAGAACCTTGTCGCAGTATTGGGGCGGACCTCCATGTAATAGCCATAAGGATCGGCTTTGAGCTTTATAAGGCCATCGGGGGTTTCGATGCTGTATTTGTAGCATTCAAGCTCCTTTATACCCTCAACGAACAGCTCCCAGATACCACCGTCGCTGATCTTGTTCATGTAGTGGTGCGTTCTGTCCCAGTGGTTGAAATCACCAACAACGCTTACAGAATTTGCGCGTGGTGCCCATACTCTGAAAACAGCGCCTTCTTTTCCATCTACGACCATTCTATGAGAACCGAAAAACTCGTATGCGTGCGAGTTTTCGCCCTGATGGAACAAATGAAGCGGAACATTGTACTTTTCAGGTACAACAATTGCCATTTGCATAACCTCCTGCAAAATTAGTTAAAGCGTTCGCCTTTGCACAAAATTACCAAAAAACGCAAAAAAGGCGCACAACTCCTTGTACTTATTGTATCACAATACCCATTTTATTTCAATAGTTTTGTGAATAATTCATGTTTATTGCTATTTTTTTATCAGGTCTTTTGGCACATTTCGCCAATAAATTTCAACAAAAAGCGTCATATGCCTATCCACACTAAACCTTCGGCTGTGCCGCGCCATAATCTGAGCAAAAAACACCCCGAAAGGTCATAGCTTTCGGGGAGCGTTTTATTTGTACATTATCTTGTCTGTGTTAAGGGTATCATTGTATCCCATGCTATATCCGATATGTGTAGCCGCAGGGATAAGCGCGTAATACGCAATCATCAGCACAGGGAAAGGTATCGGCATATTGTCGATCTGCCTTGTGGTTGCCGCTTCTATCCACACCTCTTTGTCCAGCTCAGGAACAGGGATAAAGGTGCTTACAAACGGGAATGCACTGCCGTTTACGAACTTATAGAAAAACAGAGTATCTGCCTCAGGAAAGAAAAGCACGTTCAGCAGCAGCACGACAGTCGGGATTATCGCAACCGCGAACATCGCAAGTCCGATAAGAACCCAGCGATATTTCAGCGGGCCGTCTACCCTGCCGTTTCTCACAAGCGCTCGCTCGCGCGTGCCGTCCTTCCATGCGACGGTAAACATAAGCAGGAAGAATATCAGCATCGCAAATATTATTCCCAGAACGTTCGTAAACAGGTTCTTTCCGAACATCGTAAGTCCCATCGTAGCGAACAGGCACATAACATTGCCAAGCACTATATAGCCTACGCCTGTAAGCCAGAGGTTTAAAAAAGATCGTCTTTCCATTGAAGTTCCTTTCGGCGGGTAATATATCGGGCATTTCGTGGGATAATACCCGTATCAGCCGTAAAAACGGCGATAATATCAAGGAGAATGATTATGAATGATTTTAAAAACAGACAAAGTGCTGAAATACTGAAAAGCGTATACAAGAACGCCGATATGGCGTACGAATCCAGCGGCGATGTGATGCGCCGTTGCCCTGACGAGGGTCTCAGAAACGAGATACGCGCCGAGCGCGAGCGTTACCGCAGCGTAGCAAACCAGGCGCGCACAGAGCTTGTCCGCCGCGGAAGCGTTCCCAAGCCCTACCCTGCCGCAACAAAAATGATGGCGAAAATGGGAATTGCCATGAAGGCAATGCAGGACAATTCCGCCCAGCACCTTTCCGAGCTTATGATACGCGGCACGACTATGGGAATAATCGATATGCAGCACGCACTCAACCGCTCCGAAAAAGCCGACGAAAGGATCCGCAACGACGCCGTTGCACTGCTAAAGCGCGAGCAGCAATTCTGCGACAACCTCAAGAAACGCTTATGAGAAAACATGTTCGCGAAGGCGAATATATACCGCAGGATATCCTGCTCCAGCGTATCGCACCTGAAGAAAAAAGTGTTTTTGCGGCAGCACATAAGCCAACCGCGCAGCAGTGATCACTGCTTTTCGTCGGGAGCAGGGTTTATGATATTGCCATTGATGATATTGTCAAGCACTTCATTTGCGCGACGGCGCTGTTCCTTAGCCTCTTCGCTGTTGGCTGTCATGTTTTCGTATTCACCGCGGACATACACGCAGACCTTGTCGGGACATGACGACCAGCGCGCAAGATCAATAAACTCGGTAGTATTGAGCTGCAGGCCCTGACCATCACTGAATGTTGCGTCGGGGTACTGCTCCGAGAGCAGCTGGAAATACTGCACCTTGCCCTTGCCCATCTCATACATCATATCAGCAACGCCTGTATCTCCGATATACATCTGGCTGTCACCTGTCGCTATTTCAGAGGTATATTTCATGTTCTCGGCATCGTAATACTGGCTGTTTCCTATCTGTGGAGAGAGGTTTATGAAGTTCACACCAACATGGACATATCCGTTGTTGTCGTAATCGGGGCAGTAACGCTCAAGCGCCTCTGATATATCATCGCATTTAGCATAAAGACCCGTATCATTAGTGGTAGAGACAAGCAGCACATAAAGATCGTTCTGCTCTCTCATTATAGTCTGGATAGTCATAAAGCCCAAAAGCAGCACCGCAAAGGAGATTCCTACTACGTGCCACTTGTAGTGGTAGAAGAAATTCTCGACCTTCTTCCAGCCTTTCAGCTTCGGTTTCTCCTCGGACTTAGGTTGCTCAATGATCTCGCTTTCTTCAACGATACCCTGCCTGAGCTTCAGAAGCTCTCTTTTTTCAAGCAGCCTTCTCTGCTCTTCTTCAAATTTTTTGTTTGCCATGTCTGCGCCTCCTGCGCCACTTAAATAAGGTAATTATCGGTTGTAACAATCAAGCCGCCGCGTTGCTCTGCGGCGGCTTTTGTTGCTTTTTACCGCCCGTGCGGAATTACTGGATAGGCTTCATTGTGGGGAACAGCAGAACATC
>JAZNWG010000343.1:0-3374 GCA_045593225.1 Oscillospiraceae bacterium | reverse complement strand
TAAGACCGCTTGGCCTCCGACTTGGGCATATCTCGATAAACGTGCGGCTTATGGCGTATCCGAGAGAAACAGTGCTGTCGGTGCTGTGGCATGAGTACGCGCACTACTGGCACCACGACCATTCCGCAAGGTTTTATGCCTTTGTAGAGCGGTTCTATCCCGAATATCGTAGGTGGAATGGACTATTGAAGTGAGATGAACAGGAGGCTTTTATGTTCTGGGAAAGATATCACGAGTTTCTGACCGAATTCGGCAAAGGCAGAAAAATGGTGCTTTCAACTTCGCTTGATGACAGAGTTTCCTCGCGAATGATGAGCATTGTGCTGATAAAAGGGCTTTTCTATTTCCAGACAGATGTCACTTTCAGTAAGTACCAACAGCTCAAAAGCAATCCCAATGTCGCGTTGTGTATCGACAACATACAGATAGAGGGCATGTGCATAGAGATAGGGCACCCTCTGAAAAATGATGCATTCTGCGAGCACTTTAAAGAGTGCTTCAAGGGCTCTTTTGATGCTTATACGGCGCTTCAAAACGAGCGCCTCTTTGTTGTTAAGCCTACATTTATCGAACGCTGGATATACAAAGACGGAATTCCGTATATTGAGCGTTTTGATACCGAGGCGGAGAAATACGAGATAGACCAATATATCGGTGTATAAAAATAACGGACTGAGCTTTCTCAGTCCGTTTTGCTATTCAGTTTATAGCGTTTTGTAATGATTAGCACCGTAATGCCTGCCATGCCGAGTATCGGCAGCGCAATATCCGTTATCGCTGCGACTGTATCGGATAAAGCTGCAGCAAGCGTCAGCAGATTGTTGAGCGCGTGAAGAATTATGCAGGGGATAATACTACCGCTCCTCTGCGCGACTATCGCAAGACAGAATCCCAGCACGAAGGTGTATGGGAACTGAGCGAGGCTCATGTGATAAGCTGCAAATAAAGTCGCCGAAATAAGCGCTGCGCTATAAGCGCCGAAGCTATTTCTCAGCCGCGCCAACGCCGCGCCACGGAAGGCTGTCTCCTCTGCAATGGGCGCGAGAATAAGCGTATAAACGGTGTAGAATATGAGATCAGCACCTTGTGGAGCGGCGCTTGCTATCTCATGAGAGGGCAGCAGCCTTGCGAGGTAACCTGCAAGGCAGGAGAGGAAAACTCCGCCGAAAAGGTAGGCCGCAAGCTCCCACGGAGCAAAACTTTTGCTTTTTGCGGGAAGCTTTACCCTGCCGCATATCAGCAGAAAAGCGGCTGCGTTTACACCCAGCGTACAGACTGTATTCAGCAGTATATTGTACCAATACCCTGAAAAAAGCCCGCCAAGCAGGCACATCATCACGTATCCCAAGATCTGTGCCATAACGAATGCGGCGAGCGTTCTCATCAGATCTGACAGGTAGTTTGTATATTTCATAGCGTACCTGTAATAAGCTTTATGACAGTAGTGGGAATGTATCGGAAGGTCAGCGTATCAATGGCGAGAACCAGCATTACTATCACTGTCACGCGCGAGAGGAATATTCCCCAGCGCTTTGCGGAGCTTACGTCCCACATCTTTTCTACGCGGTAGCGGCGAATCTTTCGCAGCTTGAATATAGCCATAAAGATGCCGACTATCATCAGCATTATCACAAAGAACATATATACAAGCATCAGGATAACAACAGGGTCGTTGTTGTCGCCTTTTCCGATAAGGTATCGCTGCGCGGGTTCGGTCGATATCAGTATCAGCATTATTCCCGAAATGCTGTTGAGTATCGCGTGCATTATGGTGGTAGCAACTATCGACTTTGTAGATATCGCAATGTAGCCTAGGCATATTCCGATGACGGCAGTATAGAAAAGCTGACCGAAATTCGCGTGAGTAAGCCCAAAAAGAAGCGCTGACACAAATATCGCAAAGCCGTTTCCATAGGGGCGGAGGCTTTCCATAACGATTCCACGGAACCAGAATTCCTCAAATACAGGAGCTATCACCGCAAGCTGTACGAACAGTACAATCGCGGATACGATGCCGTCGGGTGCAAGCTCGTTTACGGTGTTAAAGGACTCGTTGAGATCAGTATCCTGAAAGAAGCTTGATATGATTATTGTTATAAGGTTTGCAAAAATCGCAAGCCCGTAAAATGCGGGGAACATTCCCATAGCAGACCCGAAATACTGTGGTTTTTTGTAGATCCTGCTGCACATTTTCTTAGGCTTTAGAAGTAGTATTGCAGCAGATATCGGGATAACATATAAGAACAGGAACGATATCACGGATTCGATGATATAGGCGATATTCGGGTCAAGCTGTGAAAGCGAGGGATACACAAGCGAAAGTATAACGCTTGCTGCAGCTCTTGATATAAACACTGCTATCATCATTATTCCGAGGCGCAGGCAGACGCTTTTAAAGCCCTGCTTTTTTTCCTCGTCTGATACAGCGTTAAGCACTAACTCCTCTGACATGGTTACTCCTTTGATACAAACCTGTGGTAGTCTGCTATTTCAGAAACCGTTTCCTCTAAAGTTTTTCCGAGGCAGTCTATGGTTATATCGGCATACTCCTCGTAGAGCGCGCGGCGGCGCTCGAAAACCTGCCCGATCGTGTCTCCCTTACGCATTGCGATACCGCGGCTTTTAATGTTGTGCAGTCTTTTTTCTACCTCTGGTACAGGCAGCGAGAGATAATATATCAACCCATGCTCTTTAAGGTGAAGCATAGCCGAGCGCGAGTATACGGCGCTGCCGCCTGTCGCGATAACGCAGCCGCCCTGCTCGTTCACCGAGCAGATAGCGCGCTCCTCTGCAATACAGAAAGCGTCCAAGCCCTCGCCGTCGATTATGTCCTGTAAAAGTCTGCCCGTATCGTTCTGTATAACGATATCGGTGTCGATAAAACGGTAGCCCATAGCCTTTGCAAGCAGCACTCCGATAGTGGATTTGCCGCAGGCGGGCATGCCAATGAGAACTATATTTTTCATGCGTATTTCCTTTGTTCAGAACAGACCCTTTTTGCGATATATCGAGTCCTTCTCGGTTATCTCGCGAATGACCTTGCAAGGCACTCCCACCGCAAAAACTCCGTCGGGGATATCGCGTGTAACGACGCTTCCTGCGCCGATAACGCAGTTTTTGCCGATAGTAACACCTCCGCATATCGTAACATTTGAAGCTATCCAGCAGCCATCGCCGATGGTTATGGGAGCGGCGTATTCAAGGTCGTAGGCTGTGCCGTCCTCCTTGAAGCGCATTTTTCTTTCCTCCGCAATAAGTGGGTGGATAGGCGCTGCTAGCATACAGTTCGGACCAAAGAAGACGTCGTTTCCTATCGAGATAGGGCAACAGTCCAGCACCGTGAAATTGAAATTCGCAAAGCAGTTTTCACCGAA
>JAZNWG010000342.1:0-3769 GCA_045593225.1 Oscillospiraceae bacterium | reverse complement strand
CGCGAGCGCTGGCTTTCGGCGGTTTTGACGGAAATACAGAGCTGCAGCTTATAAATTCAAACACCTCGATAAGACTTGAGACATATGCTGACTATAAGGATTATATCAATAGAGATAACGTTGAGATATCCGGCGGAAGAACAAGGGTAGTCATCAATGGCACTGAGATCGGGCAAGGTATAACGAACAGTATCGACGGAGAGTAACACCTATGATAGGACAATACAGAATAACCGTTTCAACCGCTATCAGGACGAAAATACCGTTCTTTCAGAGGTGAGCGCGAAAATACAGATGTGCAGCAACTTTGAGGAAATGTGCTACCTTATGCACGAGGACGATAAGATGTATGCCATGTGCTGCCTGCTCAAAAAGGAGTGCATCGATGACAGCATTGACCCGAGATCGGCGGTAGAAAAGGGCTTTGGTGATGAGCTTTTTCTCGCGTTCGACAGCGATATGATACAGTACATGCAGCTCCACGGAGAGCATTTCTCGCCCCGATTTTTTCCATCAAAAGAGCTGGTGCCCGTACTGGATTATTATCTCAGTGACAAAAGGTGCATAATATTCAATTCGCTGTATTATCTCGGAGTACCGCTGGGATATGTGGTGTTCCATTACTATAATCATGTCGGAGCAAATTATCTCAAGATACCGCAGACGGTGACTGCTCTCAATAACGCTATCGGCGGCTTCAGAAACAACCGATATCAGCAGTACCTCATGCGTAGGATAGACGAGATGTACTGTACTGATTCGCTAACAGGACTGCTCAACCGTCATGGCTTTGCGACCTGTTATGAGCAGCTGCTGGATAATATCGGCGAGCAGAAGATGACAGTGGTTCTCTGTGATCTGGACGGATTGAAGCAGATCAATGACAGCTTTGGCCATGAGGAAGGCGATATTGCGATATGCACTGTTGCCAATGCCCTCAGAAGAGTCTGCCCCGAAAATGCGGTATGCACACGCTTCGGCGGAGATGAGATGCTGGCGGTGTTCCCGTATGAGGAGGCGGATATCCGCGAGCGCTTCAATGCCCGTCTTGACAGCTTCAACAGCACCTCGGGCAAGCCCTACAAGGTTTCGGGAAGCATCGGAATGATACATACCGAGATCGGCGAGCATCCGACCTTCAAGGAGCTTGTAAAGCGCACAGACGGCCTTATGTACGAAGAGAAAAGACGCCGCAAGGCAGGACTTATATAACAAAAAAGCGGAGAGGCATCGCCTCTCCGCTTTCTTGCTTTGTTTTATGCGTTTTTTTCTCCGAACATCTTCTCAACGAATTTTTCTGTGTACTCATTCCAGAAATCCATATCGTGCGTACCGCTGCTTTCAAGGTAGATATGCGGCACCTCGATGCTGTCGAGGTAGCGGTGGAATTCCCTGTTGTTTTCTATAAGGAAATCCTCTGTGCCGCAGCTCATGAATATCTCCGGGATACGTTTTCCCTCGTCCTTAAGGCGCTTTACCAGCACCTCGGGATTGCTGTCGCTCTCCTCTACCGTTTCGAGATCACCGAAGCATTCGCGGTAGTAGTCGTAATTTGCAACACCGTTGTCCTCGCCGGGCTTCATGTGAGCGATCCCGTGCACGATGAGTGCTGAGGACATTGCGGCTGTTTTGCCGAAATTCTCGGGGTATGCAAGCGCTGTGTGCAGCGCACCGAAGCCGCCCATGGACAGGCCCATGATACAGGTCTCGTCAGCGTCCATAGCAAGCCCGAAGGTGCGGCGGACGTAGCCAACAAGCTCCTCGCCGACAAAGGTGCAGTATCTGTGACCTGTCGAAAGCCCGTCCAGCCAGAAACCGTTCTCGCCGTTCGGGGTGACTACCGCGAAATTGTATTTTTTGCAAAGGTGCTCGGGCACCCAGTTGTAGGCGTCGCCTGTATAGCCGTGAAGCAGGAACAGCGTCCGCATCTTACCTTTAAGCTCCGCGGGATCGTCATTCGGGATAAAGATATTGAAATGCACGTTGCGGTTAAGTGCTTTTGAGTAATATTTTACATCAATGTATGCCATGCTTAAATCTCCTTATATATCCTTACGGTAACTCCGCCATTGGCGGGAGTAACTACCGATCGCAGCTTCATCGTTTCAAGCTCCGCAAGCGCCTTGCTGTCGGTGACTACGGTGGGCTTGCAGCAGCTCATGTCATCGCCCTGATTGTGTATGAATATGCGGCATTTCTGGCCGTTAATATCCACGCCCTCCAGCATATACCTTGCCGAAAGGAATGCCTTTTCGCCCTTTTTAATAAACTGCGTGTCTACACCTGTGCCGATGATATTTCCTTTAAACAGGCTGCTCTCGGCAGTGCCCGTAAATGGTATCATCACGATGTCCTGCGTGCTGCCGCAGACGCTGTACGCCTCGCCGCACTGCACATTTATGACCAGCAGCGGCTCATTATCAGGAATCATATCGCACCTGCTTTCTGTAGAAGTATCTTAAATAGATTATAATATAAAGCGATGCTGTTGTCAACCGCTGCGGTGCTGCTTCGGTCGGGCGGGATCGACGTAAAAACAAAAGCTCCTGCATAACGCCTCGGACAAGCGCATATATTGTACCGAGGTGATACTATGCAAGAGCTTTTGACGCGAGAGCAGACCGAGGAGCTGCTTTCGGGCAGACTTTACATAATGGACTATACAGACGAGCACGAGCCACAGCCTGCCGAGGTGCAGGACGAGCCTTCCGCCGAAGCGCCCGAGCCGCCTGACGAGCCAGAAGCAGAGCCTACCGAGCCAACTTATGAGCGCGCTGTCCGTACCGTTCACAGGCGCGACAGCCGCCCTCTTACGATCATAGTGGCAGTTGTGGGAGTGCTGATCGGTGTTGTGACAGCATTATTCTTTCCGTTGTCGGGCAGCGATTTTCTGTCGGGAGTGGCGGCAAGCGCGGAGGGCGGCTTTGCCGCAGCGCTGCTAAGGCGACTGGGGCAGGTGGGAGTATTCCTGCTTTTAGAATTCCTGCTGGGTTATTTTGCTGCAGGAGGCGCAGTGGTGTGGATAGTGCCGTTCATCTATGGGCTTTCGGCAGGGCTTACCGCGGCAGGGGTCGTGGCGGCAGGAGGCTCGGCATGGGTGATAGTGCCCGAGCTTCTGTACACCTTTGTCATCACAGCCGCAGCAAATACCTCCGCCGAGCTTTCCTCGCTTTTGCTGCGCCTTGTTTCGGGCGAGAGCAGCTCGGTGGTGACAAGAGGCAGAGCCTCGCGCAGCTATGACCTGCAATTCGCGGTGTATCTGCTTGTAATTCTGACGGTTGCAATAATAGAAGCAGCGGTAAAGACGGTGTGATGTGCAGCATAAAAGCCGCCCGAGGGCGGCTTTTTTTAGTTTATCAGCGGCTGTATCTGCTTTCCCTGAATTGCCGCCTCTATGGTCTGCGGTATCTTTGTGAAGTCAGCGAGCATGGAGTAGGGCTTTGTGGCGCTGTCGTCCTGATAGGTAGGTACGAAATAGAAATTCTTGTAGTTCCTGAGTGCGCCTATGTTCTTTGCTGCGCCCGAGAGCGCGTCGTTCGTTGAAACTGCGATGACAACGGGGCGCTCGTTGCGCAGATGGCTCTTGACTGCCATGCAGACGGGAGTGTCGGTGATACCGAGCGCAAGCTTTGCAAGCGTGTTTCCCGTACAGGGCGCTACCAGCAGTACATCAAACATCTTTTTAGGGCCAATAGGCTCGGCGGCGGTGATAGTGCCTATTATATCGCGGCCTGGGATGGAGCTCAGGGGGTGTATGTGTGCCTCGGCA
>JAZNWG010000341.1:0-3656 GCA_045593225.1 Oscillospiraceae bacterium | reverse complement strand
GACACCAAAGGCATTGCGGTGGTGCGTTATCCTAAGGGCACGGAGTACAGGAAGCTCCTGCATCCTGCGGCTGATATCGCATACAGCGGCAAGCGAAGCAAGACCCTCGCCGTAAGCTACGGCAGGATATCCGCATGGCTTGATGAGGCTGCGGACAGCGCGGGTGCGGACTGGCTGAGGATAGTGAAGATAGCGCCGCTCCATGAGAAGATAGCCGAGCTGGCATGCACCTACGACAGAGTGGTGTTCTTCGAGGAGGGTATCCTTAACGGCGGAATTGCGCAGAAGCTCGGAACAGAGCTGTTAAAGCGCGGCTTCAGGGGCAGCTTTGAGATGGTCGGAGCGGAGCGTTTCGTGCCGCAGGCGACTGTCAGCGAGCAGCTTCAGATGTTCGGGCTGGATAAGGACAGTATGATAAGCAGATTGAGGAATTAAAGGCGGTGACACCATGCGGCTTGATGTATATCTTACCGAGAACGGACTTTGCAAAAGCCGCACAGCGGCGCAGAGCCTTATAAAAACGGGCGGCGTTTCGGTGAACGGAAAGCCCTGTGAAAAGTCCTCGTACGAGGTTGCGGACAGCGACAGTATCGAGATAACAGGCGAGCAGCTCCGATATGTAGGTCGCGGCGGTCTTAAATTAGAGGGTGCACTGAAAGCATTCGGGCTTGATATCAGCGATATGACGTGCCTTGACATAGGCTCGTCAACAGGCGGCTTTACGGACTGCATGCTGCAGAATGGCGCGGCAAAGGTCTACGCGGTGGACGTAGGCACAGACCAGCTCCACGAAAAGCTTCGCGTTGATAGCAGAGTTGTTTCGATGGAAAAGACGGATATCCGCACAGCCGAGCTTCCCGAAAAGGTGGATTTTGTAGGGACGGACGTTTCGTTCATCTCGCTGAAACAGGTGATACCGCACATCTACAGGCTGCTTAAAAGCAGCGGCAGGGCGGTGGCGCTTGTAAAGCCGCAGTTTGAGGCAGGGCGCAGCGCGCTCAATAAAAAAGGAATAGTAAAGGACGAAAAAACGCGCCGCAGGGTGGTGGAGGATATAAAGGAGTTCGCAGAGCAGTGCGACTTCGCGGTAGTCGGAATTGCCGATTCTCCCATACACGGCGGCGATGGAAATATCGAGTATCTTATGTGCATTGAAAAGGTGGAAAAGTGATGAGTAAGCGTGTCATAATAACCTACAATACGCATGATAACGCGGCGGCAACGCTTGCGCAGGATATCTGTGCGCTGCTGGATAAGAGCGGCTTTCAGTCTGTTCTGTTGGAAAATGCGGAGGTATCGGAGCTTAACGGAGCGTTTTGCATGATAACAGTCGGCGGTGACGGTACGATACTGCACTGGGGCAAGCTTGCTGCAATGTGCGGAGTGCCACTTCTCGGTGTAAATCGCGGCAGGCTCGGCTTTATGGCAACCTTGGAGCCGTCCGATATCTCGCGTATCCCTGAGATACTTCAGGGCGATTTTGCGGTCAGCCGCCGTATGATAATGAGCGTGGAGATACACCGCGCGGACGGCAGCTGCGAGACCCGCGAGGCGCTGAATGATGTTGTAGCGGAGCGCGACAGAAGCTCAAAGCTCCCCGAGTTCCGCATCTCGCTCGGCAACAGCGAGGTGTCGAGAGTACACGCGGACGGTATTATCTTCAGCACGCCTACAGGCTCGACTGCGTATGCGCTGTCGGCAGGCGGCTCGATAATCGCGCCTGATATGGAGTGCATAGAATGCACGCCGTTGTGTCCGCACACGCTGTTCTCGCGGCCGATGATATTCTCGGCTGAAAAGGATATATTCCTGCGCGCTGCTTCCTATCAGGGCAGTGTGGTGACGATAAGCGTTGACGGCGAGCGCGGTATCCCGTTTAACGACGGCGATGTGCTGCAGCTTTCGCGCTTTGAAAAGACCCTCCTGCTTATCGAAGCAGGCGAGGGCTTCTTCGGTGCTGTAAGAGACAAGCTTATGACGCCGCTGAAATAATGACAAAAGGCAGGTGAAGCTTCATGGATAAAAAGCAAAGACACGCAGCGCTGCTGTCTATAATAGTCGAGAACGAGGTAGAAACTCAGCAGGAGCTTCAGATACTGCTGAAGCAGAAGGGCTTTCGCGTAACGCAGGCGACTATCTCGCGCGATATGCAGGAGCTGAAGATAAACAAGGGGCTGTCTGAAAACGGAGTGAATTGCTATTATTCGCCCGCTATGGGAAGCTCGCCCGCATATAACAATATGTTTGCGCAGTCCGTTATCTCGCTTGACTACGCGATGAATACCGTTGTGATAAAGTGCAGGGCAGGACTTGCAAACGCTGCCTGCGCAGTGCTTGACGAGCAGAAATTCGGCTTTGTGGTGGGAACTATCGCAGGCGATGACACGATATTCGCCCTGACGCGCTCGGAAAATCACGCGGTACAGCTTATCGAGCACCTTAAAAAGATGATGAAAAAGAACTGACAGAGGAGGGAGCGGCTTGCTTCGCGAATTATCAATAGAAAACCTTGCGGTAATTGAGAGCGCGTCGGCGCAGTTTGGCGGAAACTTCAATGTTTTCACAGGCGAAACAGGCGCGGGTAAAAGTATACTCATAGGCGGCATAAACGCTATCCTCGGTCAGCGTACAAATAAGGATATAGTGCGCACAGGCGCGCCCAAGGCTGTCATCACAGCGCTTTTTGACGAGGTATCTGAGAGCGTTCAGGACAAGCTTTCCGAAATGGGCTTTGACGCTGCTGACGGCGAGCTTATGCTGATGCGCGAGATAACCGCCGACGGTAAGAGCAGCGCCAGGATAAACGGGCGCTCGGTGACGGCTTCAATGCTGCGCGAGATAGGCTCGATGCTGGTTGACGTTCACGGTCAGCATGAAAACAGGCTGCTGATGTCGGAGGACAACCAGCGCGATATACTGGATAATTACGCAGGACTGTCGGAAATGCTTTCTGCTTATCGCGAGAAATTCCGCAGCTTTTCACAAATTTCAAAGCGCATACATAAGCTTCAGTCCGAGGACGAAACACGTGTGCTTAAGATAGCAAAGCTCACCTCGATAGTTGAGGAGCTTGAGGAGCTTAATCTCGGAAAGGGCGAGGGTGACGCGCTTGAAGCGGAGCTTCAGAAGTGCCGCAATTTTGTGAAGATACAGGCGGCGCTGTACTCGGCGTACAACTGCTTCAACGGCGAGGAGAGCGTAGGCGCTCTTGACCTGCTGCGCCGCGCTATGAATACGCTTAGCGGCATATCACAGTTCATGCCCGAGGCGGACGAGCTTGCAAAGCGCATAGAGGGTATAATTCCCGAGGCGGAGGATATCGCGGCTGAGATATCGGCACTGACGAATGATGACGGCGGTGCGGCGAGAGAGGCGGCGCTTGAGGACAGAGTTTCGGCGCTCAAGCACGCAAAGCGCAAGTACAACATGGACGCAGACCAGCTTGTGGACTATCTCGATGAGTGCAGGGGCGAGCTTCTTGACCTTTCGGGCGCTGACGGCGAGCTTGAAACGCTTCTGCAGCAAAAGCGTGAGCTCGCAGAAGAGGTAAAGGCAAAGGCTGCCGAGATAACAAGACTGCGCACAGAGGCTGCTGAAAGGCTTTCTTCCGAGATATGCGAGCAGCTCAAATTCCTTGATATGCGTAATGTGAAGAT
>JAZNWG010000340.1:0-2052 GCA_045593225.1 Oscillospiraceae bacterium | reverse complement strand
CACTCTTACAGGTGTTGCGCGCTATCTGAAGGAGCAGAAGCCTGATGTGCGAATAATAGCAGTAGAGCCGCAGGAGTCTCCGCTTCTGTCCGAGGGCAAGGCAGGTCCTCATAAGATACAGGGCATAGGCGCAAATTTTGTGCCCGAGGTACTGCAAAAGGATCTCATTGATGAAATAGTTACTGCTTCCGCTGACGAAGCCTTTCAGTGCGGCAGAGAGATCGCGCGCACCGAGGGAATACTCGTTGGTATTTCAGGCGGGGCAGTGGTTGCAGCAGCGCTGAAGCGTGCAAAACGTCCTGGGTATCAGGGTAAGCGCATTGCAATGGTGCTTACAGATACGGGCGAAAGATATCTCTCTTCCGAAATGTTCGGAGACTAAGGAACTACAAAATGAACAGAATTGTAACGATACAGGATTTTTCCTGTGTGGGCAAATGTTCGCTCACCTCTGCGCTGCCTGTCATTTCTGCAGCAGGTGTAGAGGCTTGCGGTATCCCGACAGCGCTGCTGTCCAACCACACAGGCTTTGACACTTTTTATTCCCGCGATCTCACAGAGGAGCTGCCTCCGATAGGCGCACAGCTGAAGTGTGAGAACATCACCTTTGACGCAGTATACACAGGCTATATCGCGTCAATACATCAGATGCAGCTTATCTCTGATTTCATTGACGAGTTCGGTGAAAACGCGCTCATTTTCGTTGATCCCGTAATGGGCGATAACGGCCGTATCTATTCGGGACTTTCAAATGACTACCCCGAGCATATGCTGAAGCTTTGCGGCAGGGCAGACGTACTCGCTCCGAATTTAACTGAAGCCTGCCTGCTACTCGGCAGAGATTATTCGCCCGACATCTCGCGCAGTGATATCGAAGCTATGCTTGTACAGCTTTTTAAGCTTTGCGGACGCTATGCTTTCATAACAGGGGTACGCGAGGGCAATACCATCGGTGCTATAGGCTATGACGGCAAGGAATTCCATTCCTGCTTCATGCCGCATGAGGACATAGCCTGCGCAGGCACTGGTGATATCCTGTCTGCGGCATTCTTGGGTGCGGTAATGCGCGGTGCGGACTTCAATAAGGCGCTTGATATTGCGGTAAGCTTCACGTATGAAGCAGTGCGTATCACCGAAAACGATCCAGAAAGACGGTTCTACGGAGTGCAGTTTGAGCTTGCGCTTCCGTATTACATAAAAAAGATCTCGGAAATATGAGTTATGGCAAAATTTGAACTAAAACGGCTTCATAAAGCAATTCTGCTGCTCGTGACATCGGCGCTGTTCTTTGCGCTGATGAATATGTTCGTGCAGCTGTCGGGCAATGTTCCGACTATACAAAAGACCTTTTTCAGAAACTTCTTCGCGCTGATAGTCGCAAGCGGAGTGATGATAAAGAACAAGGTCAGCATAGTCCCGCCCAAAGGCGCAAGGCTTGATATAATCCTGCGCTCAGTTATCGGCTTTATCGGAGTCATCTGCAATTTCTATGCGCTGGGCGAGCTTAATATCTCAGACGCTTCGCTATTGAATAAGATGTCGCCGTTCTTTGCGATAATATTCTCGATATTCCTGCTGAAAGAAAAGGCGAACAGAATACAGTGGGTGATAATACTGACTGCATTCGTCGGAGTGCTGTTCGTAATAAAGCCCTCGTTTCAGAATGCGGAGCTTATTCCGTCGCTTATCGGATTTCTCGGCGGAATGGCGGCAGGCTGTGCGTACACATTCGTGCGCCGCGCGACCATGCACGGAGCGAAGGGCAGCTATATCGTGTTCTTTTTCTCGGCGTTCTCCTGTCTTGCGTCATTGCCGTTTGTGATATTCGGATTCAGCCCGATGACAACAGAGCAGTTTCTCATGCTTGTAGGCGCAGGACTAAGCGCTGCAGTGGGTCAGTTCTGCATAACCGCGGCATACTCCTACGCGCCAGCAAAGGAAGTGTCGATATACGACTATTCGCAGATAATCTTCTCCGCAGCGATAGGCTTTTTCGTAATGGGACAGCTCCCCGACTGGCTGAGCGTTGTGGGTTATGTGGTGATAATCGCG
>JAZNWG010000339.1:0-2917 GCA_045593225.1 Oscillospiraceae bacterium | reverse complement strand
CCGACTTATTAAAGCTTAACGACGTCGAAAACTGGGAGAGCAGGCTTCGCGATACTGTCGCGCTGATACGCTCGGACGCTGACCACGGCACGGCTCAGAAAAGCCTTGAATACGCACTGGATATATTGAAGAGATTTCTCTCAAAGGGCGGCAGATTTGTCGCACCCTATTATACATACGGATTTTTCAGACTGGTGACGGAGACCTTCCCGAAGCTCAGCAAAACGGCGGTGGAGATATTCGCGCACTGCCTCAATATCGACAACGCGCCGCTGTCGAATGCCGCAAGGCTTGACAACGAAACGACGCGCTTTGTTGTGGGAAGCTTTTCTTCCGATATCGACAAGAACCTGCGCTTCCCGCTGGCGCTCGTCATGAAGCATATCGGTGACGACCGCAAGGCGGATGCTCTTTGCAGGGCGCTGTATGTTCATGACCGCGAGGTGTGGCTGAGAAACCGCGACAGCGACCGCATTGATGACGTCATCGGCTTTATGGAGATGATGTTTGACGAGCCGTATTCCACTGCCTGCCGCAGGATAGCGATAGACGTGGGCTATGACTTCCTGATGATGGACGGACTTGAGCAGAACACAAAGCCGAAGGAAAAGCAGATGTTTCTGTCGAGGGTGTACAGCTATCCTCAGATACAGCGCATGGAGCGCTTTTTCGGAGAGGAGCTGTTCTTCCGCCGTGTACAGGCTGATGTGTACCTCAAAACAAAGGGAACCAGCGCCATTTCCGCTGAATATAAAAGGATACAGGAAAAGATACGCGAGCTGTCCATGTCGGGCGGCGGTGCGGATTATTATAACCGTTGATAAAGCAGAAAGGAACGATAGTTATGGCAAACTTAGCAAAACTCGCACGCGACTACGGTGAGATACTCTGGACAGGCAAAAAGCGCATACTCGGTATGCCGATATCCTTTACACGCTATATCCTCACAGAAACGAAGCTTATTACAAAGATCGGTCTTCTCAATATCCGCGAGGACGAGATCGAGCTGTACCGTGTATATGATATGTCGCTGCAGCTTCCCCTCGGACAGAGGATATTCGGCTGCGGCACTTTGAAGCTGCTGTCCAAGGACTCCGACACTCCCACAAAGGAGATAAAGTGCATTAAGAAGCCGCGCGAGGCTAAGCGCCTTATCGACGACGCGGTGACTCTCCAGCGCGACAAGTACTATGTACGCGGCAGGGATATGATCGGCAGCAATGTTCCCGACGCCCATGACTATGACGGCGACGGCGTGCTTGATTGCGACGAATAAAAACTTGCGTAAAAGCACTTAAATGGCATATAATAAAGCAAACTCATTTTAAAGGAGCAATACCATGCGAAGCTGCGGAATACTTATGCATATTACCAGTCTGCCCTCACCCTACGGCATAGGCACGTTCGGCAAGGAGGCGGAGAAGTTCGCTGACTGGCTGAAGGACGCGGGTCAGAAATACTGGCAGGTGCTGCCGATAGGACCCACAGGCTACGGCGATTCACCCTACCAGCCCTTTTCCACCTTTGCGGGAAATCCTCTGCTCATCGACCTTGACGAGCTTGTGGAGAACGGCTATATCACGCGCGAGATGTGCGAGGCTGCGGATTTCGGCGCAGACCCGTCCTATGTGGACTACGAAAAGGTGACGCGCACCAAGATGAAGCTCCTGCGTGAGGCGTTCAAGAGCTTTACAGACGATGTGGGCTACACTTCATTCATGATAGACGAGCGCGACTGGCTTGAGGATTACGCGCTGTTCACCGCGCTTAAAGAAAAGTTCGGCGGCAGACCGTGGTCTGACTGGGACGAGGATATCAAAATGCGCGTTCCCGAGGCTATCGAGCTGTACCGCAAGGAGCTTTCCGAGGAGATACGCTTTGTGAAGTTCGTGCAGTATATCTTCTTCCGTCAGTGGGATCGCTTCCATCGCTACTGCAACAAGAACGGCATACAGCTTATCGGTGATATCCCGATATACGTTTCGCCCGACTGCGCGGACGTATGGGCACAGCCCGAGCTTTTCGAGCTTGACGAGCGCAGAAATCCCTCGCGCGTTGCAGGCGTTCCGCCCGACTATTTCTCCGCGACAGGCCAGCTGTGGGGAAATCCTCTCTACAACTGGGAGGCTATGAAAAAGGATAACTACAAATGGTGGCTCAAGCGCATAGGCAAGGCAGGCGACTGCTTTGATATGCTGCGTATCGACCATTT
This sequence comes from Oscillospiraceae bacterium, assembly GCA_045593225.1. Taxonomy (GTDB): domain Bacteria; phylum Bacillota; class Clostridia; order Oscillospirales; family Ruminococcaceae; genus CAG-115. Next base: position 705 of record JAZNWG010000339.1, on the reverse strand, counting down.
CAGAGCGTTTGACACCTACTATGCTATTCCCTACGGTCACAAGACCGCAGAGCACGGCACATGGGAAAAGGGCCCCGGCATGGACCTGTTCAATGCGATAAAGAACGACCTCGGAGATGTGAACATCATCGCGGAGGACCTCGGAGATATCTTCGACAGCGTTAAGGAGCTGTTAAAGGACAGCGGCTTCCCAGGTATGAGGGTGCTGCAGTTCGGCTTCAACCCCGAGAACAGCGACAACGACCACCTGCCGCATCACTATCCCGAGAACTGCGTTGCCTACACAGGCACTCACGACAATGCGACCATCATGCAGTGGTACAAGGAAACGGACGACAAGTCAAGGGCAATGGCAAAGCGCTATTTAAAGCCACGCTTCCTTGAGCGCATGAATTTCTGCTTTATCAGAAACGTGTATGCAAGCCCTGCGAGCCTTGCGATTATCCCCATGCAGGACGTTATGGGTCTCGGCAAGGAGGGACGAATGAACGTTCCCTCAACGCTCGGCGGCAACTGGAACTGGAGAATGCCGACAGGCGCTACCACAGCCGCGAGAGCCGACAAGCTCCGCGATCTCGCAGAAACTTATTTCAGATAATAAAAATAACCGCTGTATGATATACGGCGGTTATTTTTTTGCGTTATCCCTTTACCGAGCCACCAGTCACGCCCTCAACATAATACCTCTGCATTATGATGAACAGC
>JAZNWG010000338.1:0-6289 GCA_045593225.1 Oscillospiraceae bacterium | reverse complement strand
TAATATTATAGTCGTAAACGACCTTCGAAAGTACGGAGAAGTATCGAAGTGGTCATAACGAGGCGGTCTTGAAAACCGTTTGGGGGCAACCCCACGTGGGTTCGAATCCCACCTTCTCCGCCAGCGTTCCGCTGGACCGAGTCCGACTTGGTTCAGCGGAATTTCTTATTTTCTGCCCGCGAACACACTTTGCTTTTCACAGATATCATCAGCGTTCCGCCGGACCGAGTCCGACTTGGTTCAGCGGAATTTCTTATTTTCTGCCCGCGAACACACTTTGCTTTTCATAGATATCATCAGCGTTCCGCCGGACCTTAATGTATAGGGCGCGGCGGAATTTTTATTCCCGAAAAAATAAACTGTCCCATTTTAGACTTTATTTTCGCTTGCGAATATGTTATTATAAGCTCAGAAAGCAAAAAACTGCCGAAAGGAGCTTATTATGATCTGGTTTTTATGGATATTGTTCAGCCCAATACTAATTCTACTTTCTGCCGCCAAAAAGCAAGGAAAGTAAATCTGCCTATTGACAAAATATAAACAATGTGGTATTATATAGGTGTAATTCAGACCGAAGGTGTTTCCGACGGAATGTGCTTACCTGTAATTTTCTTTCTGACGCTGAAATTTTTTGAGGCGAAAGGCATGAGAATACCACAAGAGTATTACTGCGCCTTTCGGGGCGCATTTTTTTGTGGAGGTAGACAGCATGGAAAACGAAACTCGCGTGGCGACCATAGCAATGATAATAGAGGACGCTGAAAGCTCGGCGCAGATAAATGCGCTGCTGCATGAATACGGACGTTATATTGTCGGACGTATGGGTATTCCCTACCGCGACAGAGGACTGAATATAATAAACATCGTTCTTGACGCTCCCGCCGATATCATTTCCGCTTTGTCGGGAAAGCTCGGCAGACTTAAGGGAGTTACCACCAAGGCGGTGTACTCAAAACAGACGGGCGACAAATAAGCCGCCAAAAGAAAGGAAATGAAACTATGACGATCAAAAACCGTATCAAGGGCATCGTTGCCGCTATGCTGTGCATGGGTCTGCTTGCAGGCTGCGCAGGCGGCGCGACAAGCTCCGACACAAGCACAGACTCCGCTGACAACAGCTCCATTGTTGACGAGGTAGTTGACAGCGATATCGAGGACATCGACGACGTTACCGTTGAAATTGACTCCGCTGTTTCCGATGACGAGGTAATTGATGACTCCACAAGCGGCAGCGAGGTTGCTGATGACGCTATCGACGAGACTGTTCAGGCTGATATCGAATATCCCGAGTCTATCCGCGTTTCCGCTATGAAGGGCCCGACAGCTATGGGTATGACAAAGCTGATGAACGAGGACGAAACACTCGGCTATCCCTATGACTTCCAGATACTCGCTGCTGCAGATGAGGTAGCTCCCCTTGTTATCCAGGGCAACACCGATATCATCTGCGCTCCCGCAAACCTCGCGTCCGTACTGTACAACAAGACAGAGGGCGGCGTTCAGGTGCTTGCGGTAAACACCCTCGGCGTTCTGTACATAGTTGAGAACGGCAACACCGTTACAAGCATTGAGGACCTCAGAGGAAAGACCATCTACGCAAGCGGTAAGGGCGCTTCCCCCGAGTTTGCGCTGTACTACCTGCTGAAGGAGAACGGCATTGACCCCGAGAACGATGTTACTATCGAGTGGAAATCCGAGCACTCCGAGTGCCTTGCAGCTCTTACTTCCGGCGAAAATGGCGTTGCACTGCTTCCCCAGCCCTTCGTTACCACAGCACAGATGAAGACCGAGGGTATCAACGTAGTTCTTGACCTCACAGAGGAATGGGAGAAGCTTGACAACGGCTCCGCTTGCCTTACAGGTGTCGTTATGGCAAGAACAGAGTTCATCGAGCAGTATCCCGATGTAGTTGATGAATTCCTTGACAGATATGCAGCTTCCGTTGACTACGTAAACGCTAACGTAGCAGACGCTGCACAGCTCGTAGGAGGTTACGATATCGTTCCCGCAGCTGTTGCTGAAAAGGCTATCCCCGAGTGCAACATCGTTTGCATCACAGGCGCAGAGATGAAGGAGAAGCTTTCGGGCTATCTCGGCGTTCTGTTCGAGCAGCTTCCCACCTCTGTAGGCGGCGCGCTCCCCGCAGATGACTTCTACTACGGCGCTTAAAATTGACCGACAACTAGACAAAACATAGACATGGCACACCGCACGATTCTATTCCCCTGATTGTGCGGTGTAGTCATCCCACAAAGTAATTCGCATAAGGAGGTAAGCATTATGAAAAAGGCGCTGATAACCGCAGCAAGCGTGCTGTTCTGGCTGCTTGTATGGCATTTTGCGGCTGTTGCTATGGATCAGAAGATACTGCTTGCCTCCCCCCTGTCAGTCGTCGAGCGCCTGTTGGAGCTTATCCGAGAGGCTGATTTCCTTAGCAGCATAGCATTCTCGCTTGGACGTATACTGCTGGGCTTTGCGCTAGGTCTTGCAATCGGCACGCTGCTTGCGGCGATCGCTTCAAAGGTGATGTTCGTGCGGCAGCTGTTTGCGCCGCTGATATCGGTGATGAAATCCATTCCTGTTGCAAGCTTTACTATCCTCGCGATAATCTGGGTAGGCTCGAAAAACCTGTCTGTGCTGGTGTCGGTGCTTATAGCAATTCCGATAATCTACTCGAACATGCTGGAGGGCATAGACAGCCTTGACCCGAAGCTCAAAACAATGGCGCAGGTGTTCGAGGTACCCGCAGGAAAGCGGTTTTTTGGCATATATATGTCGCAGATACTGCCGTATTTCCGCTCAGCGTCAAGACTTGCTATGGGACTTTGCTGGAAGAGTGGTGTTGCCGCCGAAGTCATCGGTATTCCTGATGGCTCGATAGGCGAAAAGCTGTATATGTCGAAGGTATACCTTGAAACAGAGGACCTTTTTGCATGGACGCTGCTGATAATACTGCTGAGCTTTATCTGCGAGAAGCTGTTCATGCTGCTGGTGGATATTATAGTCCGCCGCGTTGAGCGTATGTAAGGAGGCTGCCATGGACATTATTGCACGAAACATCTGCAAAGCCTTCGGCGAAAAGCAGGTACTCACCGATTTCTCATACACCTTCAAAAGCGGTAAAACGACTGCTGTAATGGGGCCCTCTGGCTGCGGAAAGTCTACGCTTATTTCAATTCTCATGGGCGTGCTGCCCTACGACAGCGGCGAGGTTTCCCCAAAAAACGGCGAATTCAGGCGCAGCGCTGTATTCCAGGAGAACAGGCTGTGCGAGAATCTCACCGCTGCAGCCAATATAAGGCTAGTCACAGGAAAGCGGCTCTCCAACGCCGAGATAGCGAAAGAGCTTACTGCTGTGGGACTTTCGGGTTGCGAGAACAAGCCTGTGCGGGAGCTCAGCGGCGGCATGAAGCGCAGGGTAGCACTGCTGCGAGCACTGCTTGCAGAATATGACGCGCTGTTCCTTGACGAGCCGTTCAAGGGACTTGACAGCGAAACAAAGGGCTTGATCCTTGACTACACCAAAAAGATGACAGAGGGAAAGACTGTTGTCCTGGTCACGCACGACAAGTCCGAGTGCGACGCGCTCGCAGAAGAACTGGTGATGTTTGCTAATCTCAAATAAAAAATCCCCAAGTGTAATTCTTGGGGATTTTTTGTCATATTACTGCTTTGTTCCGCATACAGGGCAGAAAAGCGCATTTGATTCAATAGCTGTACCACAAGCAATGCAGAACATCGTTGCAGCAGGTGCGGACTCTGCGACAGGTGCGGGTGCGGGCTGTACGACAGGTGCGGGTGCGGGCTGTGCGACAGGTGCAGATGCGGGCTGTGCGACAGGTGCAGGTGCGGGCTGTACGACAGGTGCAGGTGCGGGCTGTGCGACAGGTGCGGGTGCGGACTCTGCGACAGGTGCAGATGCGGGCTGTGCGACAGGTGCGGGTGCGGGCTGTGCGACAGGTGCAGGTGCGGGCTGTGCGACAGGTGCAGGTGCGGGCTGTGCGACAGGTGCGGGTGCGGGCTGTGCGACAGGTGCAGGTGCGGGCTGTGCGACAGGTGCAGGTGCTGACGTATACTGAACAGGCTGTGCATACTGCACGGACTGCTGCGCAAACTGCTGAGGCTGTGTGTACTGCACAGGCTGCTGCGCGTACTGAGGAGGCGCTGCATATCCGTTGGGAGCAGCGTACTGGGGTTGCATCTGAGGCTGCTTTTTCTTGCCGAACTTACGCTCCATAAGATACTGAACGATAATGCCTGTAACAATAAATAGTGCAGCGAATATGAAAACTGCTGTCTGAGACTCCATCATAAAACCAATTGCATAACCTGCACTGTAACCATAATAAATCGCCGAGCCCCAGATAACGAAATGCTTTACGAATATAGCTGCAAATATTCCTAAGACAGCACCAACAACAGCGCCTACTATCATAGTAGTAACACTCGTTTGACCCGACAAAGAGAATATAGAAGTTGTTATCAGGAAGCCCGTGCCAAGGAAAAAGAAGAACACGCCAAGTCTGTACAGAATAACCGACAGGATAGCAATAACAAGTCCAACGCCGGCACCTAAAAGCAGTATAGCTCCCGGCTCACGCATTCCCGCAAACACACCTATAATCATGCCGATCACACTACCGATCAAAAATCCCTGACAGAAAAGGCAAAACTTGAATATCTTCCAACCAAAATAACAGATGAAAAGGGACACGATAAGAGTAAGTATATTCAGGATTTGTAAATAGTCCTGAAGCCATGCTATTAATCCCATAGCCTTATAGCCAAACATCATATAAAGGATATTGATTATATCCGCCATTCTTATTACCTCGCTTTTTCATTGATCCATTGTTTTACCAACAAAACAATTATACACCATCATTATTAAATTTTCAACATTTTCTGCCAACAAAAGCACTGAAAACGTCGCTTTTTGTAACTATAACCAATATTCGTATTTATTTGACAGCAAAAACAACAATCATCCACAGCTTTATTTTGGAAAAAGCCCTTGACAAACTCCAACTGTTCTGATATAATATTATTGCTGTCGCTTGGCAGCCTTGACCTACTAGCTCAGGCGGTAGAGCACCTGACTTTTAATCAGGGTGTCCCGGGTTCGATTCCCGGGTGGGTCACCAGATTTAAACAAAGTCGAACACTCATTATGAGTGCTCGGCTTTGTTTTTTATTCACATACAAAACAAAACGCACAAACCCTGCCGCACCGGCCGCCATCTGTGGAAGCAGCATGCGGCTGTCACGCTCCACAGCGTTCACATAGCCGGAGATATGCACCTCTCCGTTGCTTCTGATCTCAATTTTCAACCTTTCCACCTCCTTTCGCGGTAAAAATGGCAATAAAAAAGCACCCGTTTCCGAGTGCTGATTATTCAGTTGCAGTAAAAAGCGCCTTGCAATTGATTGCAAAGCGCTGTTTGTATTGAGTTAGTCATCCTCGTCGTCATCAACGATTTCAAGCGGAGGAAAACGCTCCTCTGTGAAGATAAGATCGAGAATCTCATCAAATGTGGCATTTGGATTGTTCTCGCATATTCTGACAAAATCATCTGTCCAGCCATTTTCTCTGCCCGCGAGAAGTATACAGATAACACTGCATTGTCTGCCCTCTTTATCGTGATTTGGGTGCGGATAGTTCTTTAACAGCTTTATCAGCTTTAACTCGCTTTCGGTTACTTTGTTATCATTCATTGTCAGCATCCCTCCATTTGTCAATAAGCTGTTTGTTTTTTCCGTCAATTTTCAGATGGAATTTGTATGTGCCTGGCTCTACAACGGTAAATCCATAAAAATCACCGCTAACATAACGATGTTGAATACTGCCAACAGGTAAATTAGGTAACCATGTAATTATATGTCTGCATAAATTGTTATATTCCGACCTTGTCATTCTAGTGCGACCGCCCATTCCGTTCGATACGCTGCCTGCAAAATATCCCTTTGCGCCCTTAACCCAATTGGTCTTTTTACGAAGCTCCCTTTCATCCATTATACCACCATTTTCAGCGCTTTTCAACCCCATATTCGGGACTAATTCGCCCACTTTCACCATCTGATTGTTTACTTTGTTCTCAAAGGTTACCCTTCTGATACTATCAGCTCCTTTCAAGGTATAAAAAAAGCGCTTTGCAATTGATTGCAAAGCGCTGTTTATATCAGGTTATTCGTCCTCGTCGTCAACGATTTCGAGAGGCGGAATATCCTTATACACAATATCGCACAATTCTTCGTATGTGTAATCAGGATTATTGTCGATAAATTCAAG
>JAZNWG010000337.1:0-1956 GCA_045593225.1 Oscillospiraceae bacterium | reverse complement strand
GAGGTGCTGGCGTGACCTGCTTCAACGACATACTCGATAGCCTCTTCAAGCTTTTCGTCTTCAGCATCGAAATCGCCGCCATCAGCAGCTCCCGCAGACGTCTTGCCCTCGCCGGAGGAAACCATCTCGGTCTGACGTTCGATCTCTTCCATAATGCTTTCATCGTACTCGGCAGCAAAGGTCTGCTTGATGAAGTCAACTGTTCTTTCAACTTCCTTATCCGACACATAACAGCCCTGAACACGGACAGGTTTAGGCATACCGACAGGCATATACAGCATATCACCGTTACCGAGCAGCTTTTCAGCACCTCCGCCGTCAAGGATAACTCGGCTATCCATCTGGGACGCAACCATCAGCGCGATACGGCTGGGGATATTGGCTTTAATAAGACCTGTTACGACGTTTACAGTGGGACGCTGGGTTGCAATTACAAGGTGCATACCTGCCGCACGCGCCATCTGTGCAAGACGAACGATACTGTCCTCAACGTCCTTGGGAGACGCCATCATGAGGTCGGCAAGCTCATCTATAAAGATCACGATATGCGACATCTTTTTAAGTCCGCTGTTGGGATCGGCAGCAAGCTCATTGAAGCCGCCAAAGTCGCGGACATTGTTCTCGGAGAACATCTTATAACGGTTGAGCATCTCATTTACTGCCCACGCAAGCGCACCTGCAGCCTTCTTGGGATCAGTCACAACAGGGATAAGCAGATGGGGAATTCCGTTATACATCATAAATTCAACCTTCTTGGGGTCGATCATGATAAGACGGACGTCCTCGGGGGTGGACTTCATGAGTATGCTCATAATGATGGAATTTACACACACAGACTTACCCGAGCCTGTTGTACCTGCAATAAGCAGATGTGGCATCTTTGCAACGTTACAGGTAACGGTCTCGCCGCTGATATCCTTGCCAAGTACAGTTTCAAGCTTTTTATCAAAGCTCTTTTTGAAGTCAGGGGTATCAACAAGCTCGCGGAAATATACTGTATCCTTCTGCTTGTTCGGGACCTCTATTCCGACAGCAGCTTTATTTGGGATAGGTGCCTCGATACGCACTCCTGCAGCTGCAAGGTTAAGCGCAATATCATCAACAAGATTTGTGATCTTGCTTATCTTGACGCCCGGAGCAGGCTGGAGCTCATAACGGGTCACAGACGGGCCGCGACTTACGCCAACGATCTTGGTCTGTACGCCAAAGCTTTTAAGCGTTTCAACAAGAGTTTCGGAATTCTTGTCGATCTCTGTCTGGATATCAGACTGTGTGAGCTTCTTCTCCACGGGATTGAGAAGCGTCATGGGCGGCAATGTATAAACATCGCTGAGCTTGAGCTGATTGGGATTGTCGTTCTTAGTGGGAACAGCTACCTTCTCGACAGGCTTTGATGCCTCTGTCTTGACGGGTGCCTGCTTTTCGATCTGCGGTATCTTGCCTGTCATAGGCAACGGCTCTGCAACCTTTTCTACCACATCTTCCATGTCAAAAGGAAGCTCCGCTTCATCAGAAGTGGAAATGTCAGTAACAGGAGCGTCCACGATCTCTCTTACAGGCTCATTCGGGTGAGCTTCAGAATTGAAGCGATTGATAGCTTCCATAATGGGAACGAGCTCGCCGTCCTTATCCTCAAGCGGATCGCGTTCCTTTTCTTCGGCCTCCTCAAGAACCGCCTTGTTCTTCTCCATGATGAAGTCCTGTAGAGCCTTCATGTACTCGCGGCTGTCGTCATTCTGTTCCTGAATGAGATTAGGAGGCTCAGGCTTTTTCTCCTCGGCAGCAACAGTCTTGCCAGCCGCATCGGGATTTATCTTCTCTGCCTTTTCAGCCGCAACGTCTTCGTCAACACTATGAGCGATACGGCTGAGGCGCTCAGCATTCTCACGCTCTGCAACCTCGTTGTCTATCTCAGCAAGGATACGCTCCTGCTCAAGGCGCTGATACTCCTCCTCT
>JAZNWG010000336.1:0-3061 GCA_045593225.1 Oscillospiraceae bacterium | reverse complement strand
TGGAAATAACGATAAACAAGACGTCCTACCGCCTGCAGGAAAACGACTGCGCCCTGATAAAAAGCCGACAGCACCATGAGGTAAAGATAGCGGCAGATATTGAATACCACCGCTACATAGCTATGATAAACCCATGGGAGCTGAGAAATCAGCTTGTCCGTCCTGATCTGTTTGCTATGCTTACTGATACAAGTAAGGAAGGCATAATCATCATAAAAAAGGCGCCTTACCTCAGAAGCTGTTTTGATAGAATGACAGATATCTTTCAGAACGGAGCAAATCTCTACACTGAGCTCAGCGCTGCTCTGGAGCTGATCTCGGTGGTATACGAACAGATAAGGCCAAAGAAAGAGAAAGCATCAGCGCACTCAGGAAAGCGAATTGCAGACAAGGTGCGCGAATTCATTGAGCTGAATTATGCCGACAGCATTAAGATCAGTGAGATCGCAAAGGAAAACTTTCTTAGCGTAGGCTATCTCACCCACACATTCAAGGCAGAAACAGGCATGTCGCCGAGAGAATACCTTTCACATATACGATGCGTAAGAGCTTACGAGCTGATAAAGCACACCTCAATGAAATTTACAGATATTGCAGGGGCGACAGGCTTCTGCTGCGCAAATGATCTTAGCCGCAAAATACGCGAATATTGCGGATCAAGCCCCTCTGAGATACGCTATGCCTCAAGCAATAAGGAGCAGTAGTGGAATAACAGCATCTATAATAAAACAAAACAGCGTCGGCTCTTATTCAGAACCGACGCTTCGATTTTTATACTGCTACATTCAATAGCTTTCCTGACTCATTATCCTTCATACCGACAGAAAAACGATCATCAGTCTTAGTTTTGGTGACGGTAGTGGTCTGACCACCTGCAACATAAGAGTCGCCGCACTCAGGGCAGATACCGTGCTTGATAACTACATTCTGATACAGTACCTCTTTACCCTCGCGTGCAGCCTTTGCCTGATTGCGGTTAACATGCTCATACTCATGGCCGCGGACCACCGATTCTGCGCTTGCGGGATCTATCTTTCCAGCCATTTTAAAGGAAACGCCCGGGTCATCGGAACCGTCCTGATACCTTCTGTTTTCACAGGTCTCACATTCACCCTGCTTATCGCTCTCTTCAGCTTTGAGCTTATCAAGGCGTTGCTGCAGATTGTTGATACGCTTTTCAAGGGTAACGATCTTTGCATCAATGCCAGCGTTTGGATCAAGGTAACTCTTCTGCTCAAAATCATCACGCTGTTTTTTAAGCTTCGTGAGATCATTCTCGATCTGCTGACGGGAGCTACCCGAGGTATAACCGCCCGAATAAATACCTATGCTGTTATTAGAAACTGCAAATCCCATTAGCTACACCTCCTGCAGAATATCGTAATGCTGATCCTCTATTATCATTATAGCACAGCTAATTAAAAAATGCAAGACCTTCAAACGTCTTCCAGAATCTTATGAGCAAATGCCTTTGCGCCCTCAACCGCCTCTGCTGTCTGAAAGGACGCAAGGTCGTCATCGTCCTGAACTGAATACATTCCCTTGTATTCCAGCTGGGAATGCTGGCAAAGACGCTGCATTCCCATTTCAAACGGGTCGGTTGCATACGAGCCCTCATAGCCATGAGTCGCTATTATAGATAGCTTCTTCCCCGCCCACAGCGAGCCTTCGGCACTGCCGTAGTACTTGTTCAGGCCATAGTGGCGATCAAGAACATTCTTCATAGGAGCAGCACAGTACCACGCATATATCGGCGTAGCAAGAACTATATGATCTGCCCAGATGATATCATCAACCACCCCAGACATATCATCGTTCTGTACGCAGCCGTATCCGTCAGCAACATTCTGACAGGCATAGCAACCCTTACACGGCTTGATATCCTTATCTGCAAGCGTAATATATCTGACAGCTGCACCTTTGTCAGTAAGCTCCTGTATAAAAGGCTTACAAAGCTCTGCTGTATTGCCTGAAAGTCTCGGGCTTCCCATTAAAATCAATATTTTCTTCATAACAGCTCCTTAATATTTTAAAAAGCACGACATTAATTCCTGATTTATTTTATCACACGAAAAGTTAAGTGTCAAGATTTTAATGGAATTATCGCAACACAATATTGACATTACTGCTCTGAGATGATAAAATATCAAGTACATTAAGATAACATCGAATTGAATATCTTATGAGGTGATTTAATGAAAAACAGACTTATTTCCGCATTTTTGACAACTTCAATGCTACTGACAATGGCAGGTTGCGCCGAAAGCAATATCGAAAGCAGCACGACATCAGATACTTCAGTATCCACTTCAACACAGACAGAAACCGAAGCAGCCACCACTTTGGCATCAAGCACAAATGTTGATGAACCAGATATTCTCGCGCCTGATAGCTGGAATCCCGATGTTGTACAGCGTCAGCAAGAATTAGATGATAGCTATTTGTGCGGTGTCGTTCTGATCGGCTATGTTGACGGAGAAGCCGGCGCAGACGAATGCATGGAAATTTTACGTAGAAGCGAATATGCAACAGAATTTGATTTTATCGCTGATATTCCCGATGCCAACTGCATCAATGCAGGCTACGGAAATGAGCTTTATCTGATAATACCGCAAGACCCCTATGCTTCTGTTGCTGTAAACGAGTGGCTTCTGACTGAGGAAAACGGATATATGGGTGAAACAGGCGAGGTATATTATCGCAGTGAAGTTGGTGCACCTATACTTCTTAAGTGCAATTTCAGCGATATCATGCCGAGTTCTGTTATCAACATAGTTGACAGTGATGGAGATTCCCTGCAATGGTGTCCGTCTATCAGTCTTAAGGACGGCAGCGTCAACAGATACGGAGTAGAAGATCTTGTCCTTGACATGACGCATTATCTCTACAACGAGACCTATGAAGCATATCAGATCGAACAGTAAGAAAACTTTAACAGCAGTACCAAAAGGCACCGCCCTGACAGAGATGTCAGGGCGGTCTTTTTTAAAATAAATTATTTACCATAGGGGCTGTCAAATTCAGTCTCTGCCTTCTTAACCGCCTCCTCAAGCGTCATGCC
>JAZNWG010000335.1:0-3616 GCA_045593225.1 Oscillospiraceae bacterium | reverse complement strand
GCCCCGTAACATGGTATCGCTCTGCCGGCGAACTTTGTGATATACGTGATTATAACATAATCCGCACGAAATCGACATATCTTTATTATGAAGGAGAACCGCTATATCCCTTCGGATATGGATTGAGCTACACAGCCTTCAGATACGGTGCGCTAAAGTTGGACAAGCGTTCATTCGTTCCCGGAGAAAGAGTGAGTGTTTCTTTTGATGTAGAAAACATCGGAGGATATGACAGTGAAGAGGTTGTTCAGCTGTATATATCTTATCCCAAGCTGCCGCTGCCGCTACCTATCAAACAACTTAAGGCGTTTTCTCGTGTTTTCGTGCAGAGGGGCGATGTTGTGAGAGTTACGCTTGAATTCGATGTGAATGATCTTGCGGTATGGGACAGCAATATCCGCGATTATAATGTTCTAAGCGGTGAATATGAGATACAGATCGGCTCGTCTTCGGCTGATATCCGTAGAAATATTGATATCCATATAGTTGCAACTGAATACGAAGGCCTTGATCTGACTTCAACGATACCCGCGGTTGATTGCGTGGATTATGTTGGTGTTGAATACCTTGCTGACGATAAGCTTGAAGAGTATGCGCTTATTCAGGACTGGCAGAGCCATATGTGCTTTGAGGGCTGCGTTTTAAAGGCATTCCATGCCGTAGAGGTGACTGCCTCAAATCCCGGTGGACCCGCTAATCTTACATTTATCTACGAGCCTACCGGCGCAGTTGTTGCTGAATGTGAGGTGCCTTCTACAGGTAGCTTATCCGAATTCAGAACAGTTTCTGCCAGCGTTAATCAGATCAGCGGTATCGGAAAGCTTCGTATCACGACAACAGGAATGATATCGTTGAAGAGCTTCAGATTTATTTAAGAGAGGCGTTTTTATGGATAATAAATCAATTTTTCCGCATATTGATCATACCTTACTGAGACCTACTTCCACAAAAGAAGAGATCGACAAGCTTTGTGATGAGGCTATAAAATATAATACTGCTTCGGTATGTATACCTGCCTGCTATGTAAAATATGTGCATGAAAAGTACCCTGCGCTTAATATTTGTACGGTTATCGGCTTTCCTCTTGGTTATTCAACAACAGCGGTGAAATGTTTTGAAGCTACCAATGCAGTACTTAATGGCGCAAATGAGATCGACATGGTCATCAACCTCTGTGATGTCAAGAATGGCAATTTCCACAGGGTAGAGGCTGAGATAACGGAAGTAAAGCTTTCGTGTGGTGATAAGATACTCAAGGTAATTATCGAGACCTGCTACCTTACCGAGGAGGAAAAGATCGCAGTCTGCGAGTGTATAAATCGGGCTGGCGCTGATTATATCAAGACTTCTACAGGCTTTGGTACTGATGGTGCGCATATTGAGGACATTAAGCTTTTCAAACAGCACATCGACGAAAATATCAAGATGAAGGCGGCAGGCGGTGTAAAATCGAAGGCTGACCTTGAAATGTTCCTTGCAGAGGGCTGTGAACGTATCGGTACAAGCTCTGCTGTGAAGCTACTGCTGCAAGGCAATAGCGATGGAGGCTATTGATATGGCAAAGAGAATTTTTCTTATCGTACTCGACAGCTGCGGCATCGGTGAAATGCCTGATGCTGCGGATTTCGGAGATATCGGTGCAAATACACTGCGCTCCTGCTATAATACAGGGGTGCTTGATGTACCCAATCTGAAACGTTTAGGTCTATTCAATATTGACGGTGTCGATTATGTAGAGAGATGTGACGAGCCTGAAGCTGCTTTTATGCGTCTTTCTGAAAAGTCGAAGGGTAAGGACACCACAACAGGGCATTGGGAGATTGCAGGACTTGTTTCGGAGAAAGCGTTTCCGATATTCCCTGATGGATTCCCCAGTGGAGTAATAGAAAGATTTGAAGCGCAAACAGGCAGAAAAGTGCTTTGTAACAAGCCTTATTCTGGAACAAAGGTCATTGCAGACTACGGACAGGAGCACGTCGATACAGGCGCGCTTATCGTCTACACCTCTGCGGACAGTGTTTTTCAGATTGCGGCTCATGAAAGTATAGTCCCTGTAGAGGAGCTTTACAGATACTGTGAAATAGCGCGCGAGATACTTGTTGGCGACTATGCTGTCGGCAGGGTGATAGCGCGTCCATTTGAAGGCGAACATCCCTACACGCGCACTTCACGCAGACACGACTTCTCGCTCGTGCCACCGCAAGAAACACTGCTTGATAAACTCAAAACGGCAGGCAAAGATGTTATTGGTATCGGCAAGATTTTCGATATCTTTGCTGGAAAGGGCCTGACCGAACAGGACAGGACTATAGGCAATGACGCAGATATGAAGATCACTTCGGAGTATCAGAGCAAGGATTTCAATGGACTTTGCTTTACAAACCTTGTTGACTTCGATTCCAGCTACGGACATCGTCGTGATCCTGTGGGTTATGCCAATGCTCTTAACGAGTTTGATAAGTGGCTCGGCGGATTTATGGCTGAAATGCGTTCCGATGATGTGCTTATGATAACTGCAGATCATGGCTGTGACCCCTGTCACACAGGAACAGATCACACGCGAGAGTATATTCCGTTGCTTGTCTATGGCAGCGAGATAGTATCACATAATTATGGTACTTTAGCCGGTTTTGACAATATTGCAAAAGCCGTGCTGAAACTGCTTTGTATTTGAGAAATTAATAACACGTAACAGGGAAGTGCCCCTGCCGAAAAGGAGACATAAAATGAACGGTGAAATCGGATTAGCAAGCCGTCTTGTAATAGCGGCAAAAAATGTTTTAAATGGTGGAAAGCGTGATTTTCAAAAGCTTCCATTTGAAAATAGTATCACTTTCATCATGAGTGATAAGACAACACTTTCTTCTCCCGAGGAGTGGTTTGACTGGCTTGTTGAAGATGGAAAGCCCTCTGTTTTCATGATGCTGCCTTATCAGGTAAAGGACAGAAGAACGCTTGGCTTTGTAAATGCAAGTGGTGCTGCTATCTTTGTAAGAAGAACGCATCATGCTGTATGCTGCTTTGCACCTTTATGGGAGTATGATAAGGAAAAGCGCTGCTGGAACATCACTTTCCGTGAGAATATAATGGACAAAGCGCCTGATACAATTCCGCAGTTTTCAGATAATTCTGCTGATTTCAAAAAAGTGCTTGCTGATATTAAAGAGCTTGCTGTAGAGCTTGAGTTCCCGATGTTTGCCGACTGCTTCAGCGAGGCGCTGAGGGTACTTGAAGGCGGCGATATTCCTGCTCAGCTTGAAGGTGCGATGCTGCCTGAGCTTCCCGAAGACAGACTTCACATCTACCTTGCTTGTGTAGTATCTGATGTTTTTGGTGGTATGGGTAGCTGGAATGACGCTCCTGCAGGTGCAGCAGCGGAAAAGGAGCTTATTAAGGAGTATGACGCGCTTTCAAATGCACTGCTTGCTCATAACCGTATCGCTATGATGTATGCGGTGAATGGATAATTAACAATTGTTTATACTTGCTTCATACGGGAGACCGTATATATATAAAACGCCCGCACGGGCACAGAAAGGAAACTATCAAAATGAGTGAATGTACACATAATTGCAGCACCTGTTCTGCAAACTGCTCCTCGCGCAAGCCTGAGAGC
>JAZNWG010000334.1:0-2528 GCA_045593225.1 Oscillospiraceae bacterium | reverse complement strand
TAAAAGGAGGCGATAGGCCTCCTTTTATTATTTCTTGAATCTCTCAGGTAGCAGCACGAACAGCACCGCGCCAATTACCGCCGCAATAAGCGAGAGCATACGCCATATATCGGAGCTGTAAAACTCCCATATTGCCGAAAGCCGCTCAATATCGCCGAGCAGCACTATTCCGACTGCCACAGCAGCAATTGCTGCAATAAGCACAGCTGCGGCTGCGCAATCCTTACAGCGTCTGATATGCTCGCTCTTTTCCTGCGTTACCTCGTTTGCAAGGTGCTCAACAGCAGTGTTCAATGCCTCCAGTGCAATAACTGCACCTATCGTCATCAAAAGCACAGCCCACTCCGCTTTTGAGAGCTCATAAAAGCTCGCCGCAACAAAGATAACTATCGCTGCAGCGCACAGATGAAAGCGGAAATTGCGCTCGTAAAGCGCCGTGACAAAGCCTCGTCCTGCGTAGACGAAGCCCTTGAGGAATTTTTTCATATCATGCCTCGCGTGTTATGCCGAGGGCTTCAAGCACCTTTTCCTGCTTGCCGAACATCAGCTTTTCGTCCTCCTCGCTGTCAACATGGTCGTAGCCGAGAAGATGGAAAAGAGAGTGCGTGATGAGGAACGCCACCTCGCGGTAGAACGAGTGCCCGAATTCCTTTGCCTGCTCTGCGGCGCGTTCAAGGCTTATCACGATATCGCCGAGCAGTATCGCGCCTGTCTCGGGGTCTGTATCAAAGCTGTCTTCGTCACCGAGAGGGAAGGACAGCACGTCAGTTGCGCGGTCGATATCACGGTGCTCGCGGTTTATCTCGCGGATAGCCTCGTTGTCCACAAGCGTAACGGATACCTGTGCGTCCTCGCTTATTTCCTCCTCTTCAAGTGCTGCACGGGTGCAGCGCTCGATAAGCTCTTCTATATCAGCAGGCGGTTGAAGCTTATCCTGCTCATCGCTGAAGAATATCTCGATATTCATTATTTTCTGTCCTTTCTGTCGGCGCTCTGAGAGCCATAGTTCTCATAAGCCTTTACGATGTCCTGAACAAGTCTGTGGCGCACAACGTCCTTGTCGGAGAAGCGGTTCTGTGCGATATCGTCAACGTTCTTCAGCACGCGCAGCGCCTCTATAAGTCCTGATTTCTTAGTCTCGGGCAGGTCTATCTGAGTGATATCGCCCGTAATTACCATCTTGCTGTTGAAGCCGAGTCGGGTAAGGAACATCTTCATCTGCTCGCGAGTGGTGTTCTGCGCCTCGTCAAGTATAATAAAGCTGTCGTCAAGCGTTCTTCCGCGCATATACGCAAGCGGAGCGACCTCTATCGAGCCACGTTCTAAGTGACGGTTGAAAGCCTCCTGTCCGAACATCTCAAAAAGCGCGTCGTACAGCGGACGGAGATAAGGGTCTACCTTATTCTGCAGGTCGCCCGGCAGAAATCCCAGCTTTTCGCCTGCCTCTACCGCAGGGCGGGTAAGGATAATGCGCTGTATCTCATGAGCCTTGAAAGCCGCCACCGCAAGCGCAACTGCGAGATAGGTCTTGCCTGTACCTGCAGGGCCTACGCCGAAAGTAATGGTGTTTTTGCGTATCATGTCGCAGTATTTCTTCTGTCCAAGTGTCTTGGGCTTTATCGGCTTTCCCGAGTAGCTTACGCAAACGCAGTCCGAGGACATATTTTCAACCTCGTTTTCAGTGCCGTCATTCACCATCGAGATGACATAGCGCACCGCCTGCTCGTTTATTGCCTCGCCCTTGAAATGCAGCTTAGACAGCGACTGCATAGCCTTTTCCGCACGAGCCACAGCACTGTCGCTGTCGCCTGTTATCCTAACATCGCTTCCGCGGCTGAATATAGTCACGCCGAAGGCCTTCTGTATGAGGTTCACGTTGCAGTCAAAATCTCCGAAAACAGCGTGGAGCTGCTCCATGCTGTCCATATTTACAGTTACTTCTGCCATTAAGGTTTCCTTTCATTTGTTTTATATAAGTGAATTATACCCGCCGTCTTTAAGTCGGCGGGTAGTTTTATCTGAACTATAGCCAATCCCTTTCAACTATATCCAATTCCTTAGGCTCTCCGTCTTCTTCGGTATAGTAAAAGGTGTTGTCATTTATACTTACGCTGTCGGGGTCTGTAATAATGGGGAAGAACGTTCCCTCCTTGCCCTCGGGGAAGTACATATCAAGCGTACTGCCGTCAAAGCAGTAAAGCGTTGTATAGTATTTAAGCTCGCCTTGCATGGTAAACGGCACCAATACTGCGGCAAACAACGGGAATACATCAGTTTCGCTTGCTTTGAGGATAAATTCGCTGTCCTGCGGAAGAGAGTTGCAGATAGCAGGAGCACCGCCCAAAGCAGGGCTTCTGCAGCTGGTGATGTATGCGTTGCCTTCGCTGTCTGCAAGAGATAGATATATATCATAGGTCAGGCTTCCGTCTGAATATTCGCCAAATTCAAGCGACAGTACAAAATTCTCCGTTTCGTCCGAAATAACTCTCGGCGTTGCTTCACCAAGCGCTTCTATCTGATCCTTGATA
>JAZNWG010000333.1:0-2891 GCA_045593225.1 Oscillospiraceae bacterium | reverse complement strand
AACCGTGCTTACCAGTACTGGACAGAGGCAGCTCCCGCAACCTACAACGACAACGCAGAGCACAGAGTGCTTGAGCCGTACGTATACGGTCAGTTCGTTGAGGGCAAGGATTCTCCCTTTGCAGGACGTGCACACGTTCACTGGCTGACAGGTACAGCTTCTACTGTAATGGTAGGTACAACAGAGGGTATCCTTGGTCTTAACCCCGAGACAAAGGGCCTTGTCATCGATCCCTCTATCCCCTCCGAGTGGAAGGAATACACAATGGAGAAGACCTTCCGTGGCAAGAAGCTCCACGTTACAGTAAAGAACCCCAACGGTTCCGAGCACGGCGTTAAGAGCGTTACAGTAAACGGCGAGAAGATCGAGGGCAAGCTGATCCTTGACTCTATCCTCAAGGCTGAGAACGATGTTATCATCGAGATGTAATATTGCATAAGGATATCCCCCGCCCGTAATGGGCGGGGGATTTTTCGCCTTTATTTTTTGTGCGAATTTTATAAAAAAACGATTACACTTTTTGGGTTACTGCTATTGACTTTTGGCTTTGAATGTTGTATACTATTATTATCTGGCAGCATACGCTTTTTTTGTGCTGCAAAAATTTAAACCGATTCTTAGTGGAGGTCTGACAATGAAGTTAAAGAAAAGCTTGTCGGTTATTATATCGGGCGCTGTTGCAGTAGGTGCTGCGGCTGCCGCTACACAGCTTATTTCTGCAGAGGGTACAGTTGCTCCTTCTGTAACTCTTGAGGAGTTCTGGGGCGATCTTTATAATATAGAAGCTGCTCCCGCATCTGATTTTACATACAGCTATGACGAAAGCGCAGGCGGTATCGTTATCACAGATTATAACGGTAATGCTGCTGATGTCAAGGTTCCTGATACCATCGACGGCCAGCCCGTTGTTGAGATCGACTTCAGCAAGAGCGTAAAGATCATTGAGTCGCTTATCCTTCCCGATACCATCGAGAATGTTGACCTCATGAGATATGATGATATCATTGATCAGTTGAAGGCAACAAAGGCGCCTTCCTCCGGTTTCTCTTTCTATACCGATGACGAGCTCGGCGGCGTTGTTATCACAAGCTACAAGGGCAACAGCAATATTCTCCGTCTGCCCGATACTCTCGAGACTTCTACAGGCGCAAAGAATGTTGTTGGTGTTGATTTCACCGAGAACACAAAGGCTCTCGACATCATAATCCTTCCTGAGAAGGCTGAGTTCCTTGAACTCGGTGATTATGCAGATATCGCTGTAAAGATGAGCGAGCTGAACTCTATCAAGCTTGACGGCGATTACAACGGCATCAGCGTTTCCAAGATGAATGTTCCTGCTAAGTGCCTTGATAACAAGTATGCTTTCTCCGGCTCTACACTGAGAAGTGTTTATGTTCCTGCCGAGGCAACAAAGATCCCCGACTGGACATTTGGTAAGTGCGAGTGGCTGACAGAGGTAGTTATCGCAGGCGATAATATCGAGATCGGCAATTATGCATTCTCCTGCTGCGAGGAGCTGACAGACATCGACGTTTCTCTGGCAGTAAAGATCGGCGACTGGGCATTCGGCAGCTGTAAGAGCCTTGAAAAGGCTGCTCTTGCTGACGACCTCACCTACATCGGCGAGGGTGCATTCAGTAGCTGTGAGAATCTCATGACAGCAAACATCAGCGCAAGCGTTAACTACATCGGCGACTACGCTTTTGACGGCTGCGAGCTGCTTATGGCTATCAATGTTGACGAAGGCAATGCAAAGTATGCAAGCTTTGACGGCGTTCTGTTCAACAAGAAGATGACAGTTTTGATGAAGATGCCCGAGAACAGCATGATCACAGATTACGTTGTTCCCACTGGCGTAAGAGAGATCGACACTGCTGCATTCCGCAACAGCGCTATCAAGACTATTACCATTCCCTCTGGCGTAAACAAGATCGGATATGAGGCTTTTGTGGACAGCAAGCTCTCCTACATCGGTCTGCCCCGCAGCGTAAGCGTTGTTGAGCCTAATGCATTCGGCGGCATCTCTGTCGGCACAAACAGATACACAAGCGGCAGCGGCGATATCTACAACGGTATCAATACCTCGCTGTTCTAATAAACAAATAAATGATTACTCCCCCGAATTTCGGGGGAGTTTTAATTTAAGAAAAATTTAAGACCTCGTCAGAAAGAGTTAAGAAAGCTTAAGATTTATTTAATTGAATAGCCAAAAGGCGCATGGTACAATGGATAAAGTAAATATTTTCGGAGGAGATCATGAAGATACTGCTTTATTCGGAGGCCATGCGCCTTATTAAAATATCGGGGCTCGGACGGGCTATACAGCACCAGAAAAGAGCGTTAGCGTGCTGCGGTGTGAGCGTTACGGATGACCCTTCCGACGGCACCTGTGACGTGGTACATATCAATACGCTTGGCATAAAGTCCAAGCGGCTTGCAAAGAGGGCAAAAAAAGCAGGGAAAACGGTGGTGTACCATGCACATTCGACCGAAGAGGATTTCCGAGGCTCGTTTATCGGCTCGAACCTGTTTTCGGGGTTGTATAAACGGTGGATATGCTCCTGCTACAAGCTGGGCGATGTGATAGTCACACCTACTGAGTATTCTAAGCGGTTGCTGTCAGGCTATGGTCTGAACAAGCTGATATGCGCCGTTTCCAACGGCATAGACCTTGATTTTTACAAGCCGTGCGAGAGTGACCGTGTGGATTTTCGCGCAAAGTACGGCTTTTCCGACAATGACAAGGTGGTTATGTCTGTCGGGCTTTACTTCGAGCGCAAAGGAATTCTTGACTTTGTAAGGCTTGCTTATGCCATGCCTGACCATAAATTTATATGGTTCGGCAAAACACCGCTGATAAGCGTGCCGCCGAAGATAGCGAGGGCTGTGCG
>JAZNWG010000332.1:0-1845 GCA_045593225.1 Oscillospiraceae bacterium | reverse complement strand
ACATGGCTACGATCCGACTTTGAAAAGTATACTTGAAGAACTTTGGTACGGGAATATTGATCCTCAGGTTGATGCTACGAGGGACAATAAAGAGGTCAAGAATCTGCTTACGCTTATGATGCAGAATCGTGAAAGGCTTTGTGAAAAGCTGAACGATGAGGAAAAAGAGATTCTTGAAAAATACGATGACTGTCAGATCGAAATGAACTCGTTGATCGAGCGCGAGATATTCAGATACGCAGTCAGCTTAGGCATGAGGCTCTCAATAGAGAGCCTTTTATATTTGGAAAAAGAAAATTTATAAGGAGGTATAACAATGAGAGTAGTCACAACAAATTGTGATTCCAGGGTCCCCCAATCCACCCAGATAACGCTGTGGTGGATGTATGACAACATGACTGTCGTTGAGAAGGATTATTTCCAGGTGTTTGAGCTTACCGCAAAGGAAGGCTGTCAGGAGATATTCCACTATCAGGAGCAGCCAGAATGGCAGGAAACGTTGATATCATTCACAGACGAAGCTGTCACAGAGAAGGTCTACATCATCAATGACGGCGAGCATGAAACAATGCTTCTTGCAGAAGATTATTAGGAGGTAATATGAAATACTTTATCATAGGCTTTGCGGTGACCTTGTCAGCACTTATCACCGGAGATATCATCCTCAGAAAAACACTCAGAAAGGAGAAAAACGATGTATAAATTCACAAAGAAGGCAGACCTTGAAAGGGTCCGTGAGACAGATATAGACGTGCTGGTTTTCGGGCATATCTCAAGATATCTTGACCATATGCTGAAGGAGTTCAATTGCGACGATATTTCAGAATATGGTACAATCGTATATCTTGACAGCTTCGACGACGCAAAGATAACCTTCGCCCTTGAGCTTGAAACACCGTTCTCTCACCTTAATCCCGATTGCGTAGCAGGAATACTCATTCAGGGCAAGGACGATTTCAGAAGCATTGTGCAGGCAATCTACAATGTTGACGAAAAAGCTCTTGTGGTGTTTGGCGTGCCCGAGGTCATCAAGCCTATAGTCGCCCTGCAGTACAAAAACAATGTATGAGATGTTTATGTTTTTGGCACTTTCAAAGGTAGCTGTTGAGTCATTTCTCGCAGGTGCAACAGCGGCAATATCACTTTACTGCGGAACAAAATCACCTCTTTCAAGGAGAAGAAAATGATCAAAATAGTTGAAAAATTTGACCTCGCTAGAGTGAGGGACAAAATACTCCGCGAACGTGCGGAAAAGATAATAGACGATGTTATGAACTATAGCGCCGTAGATTCTCTTGAATCTGTCGGCGCTATTTTTGTGCTTGAATCTGCGGACGAGCTTTTGAACCCCGAACCTTTCGGGCTTTCGGGTCCCATAAGGGAATCTCAGTTCGAGTGGCTAGACCCTTTTGCAAACGCAAAGTATATGGACGGCGTAATTGTTATCGACAATGATTATGCCATCAGTATCATAGGAAAAAGTGAATATTTCAAACACATTATGGAGGAGTAATATGAATAATACACTTGAATTCACAAGCAAGATCACTACAACAGCAGTCTTTTCAAAGGATAAGCGTAAGCGTTATATCCTGCGTATGACCTGGGACGAAAAGAAGCCCAAGGCCTGTATCATCATGACTTATCCTAGTACTGCAGACGAATACCTCATAGATCAGACCACAATGCTCGTGCGCAATAACGCCGTGGCTCAGGATTACGGCTCTATTTCCATAATGCTGATCATGTCGACAACTCCAACAACACAACCCAGTCGCTAGGAATAACGACAGAAGAAGTACTTGGTATTCTGAACGTCACTGCCTATGTGCTACAAACTCTCTC
>JAZNWG010000331.1:0-2727 GCA_045593225.1 Oscillospiraceae bacterium | reverse complement strand
ACAGTATTCCTGCGGGAAATTGCCTCGAAATACATACAGCCTAACTGAAATCCGAACAACTCGGACAACGTCAACAAGCCCATGGGCTGTTGATTTGCAGATGTTCAATGTTTTATATTGTGATACAAGACTTTTCTGGAGGAAAAATGAAACTATTACCGAAGATCTGGCAGGGTCTCAAGGATTGGGATCAGAAAGAAGGCGAAAAGCAGCGCATAATGAAGTCAAGCACAAAGCAGGTCATCGTGCTTGTGTTCATCTGTCTGCTGTCGCTTTACGTGGGATTTTTCCTGCTAAAATATTCAGTGCTGGACGGCGACAAGTGGAGAGTGCTCGCGAATGCGCAGCAGATGTCCTCTGTCACTATCAGAGCGAGCCGTGGCTCGATACTCGATACAAACGGCACAGTGCTTGCGCAGAGCTCTACTGTATGGGACGTTATAATCTCGCCGCAGGGCATTGCACAGGCTAACGAAAGAGCGTATGAGGCATACCTTGAGGATAAGGCTGAGGCTGAAAAGAAAGGCGAAGATATAGAGCCTTATGTAGAGCGTGCGAACCTCATCTGCAAGAAGCTTTCCGAGGTACTTGATGTTGATTATGAAAAGATCATGACTGCTACCGAGGAACTGAAAGACAAGCAGTATTACGTTGTAAAGCGTAAGGTTGAAAAGCCCGAGGTGAACGAGATAAACGTGTTCCTTGCCGAAAACGGCATCGACGGCGACAGCGTTTTCATGGAGGAGACCTCAAAGCGCTATTACCCCAACGAGTCGCTTGCTGCAAACATCATCGGCTTTACAAACTTTGACGGCGAGGGTGTTTACGGACTTGAGGCGTACTATGACGACTATCTCAGCGGTACTGACGGCAAGGCTGTATACGCAAAGGACGCTTACGGACGCGAAATGGCGTATACAAGCGACGCATATTTCTCCGCCGAGGACGGCTATGACATAGTGCTGACCATAGACGAGGTGCTGCAGCATTACTTAGAGAAAAACCTTGAGCTGTGCGTATCGCAGCACGGCATCGTAAACCGCGCGTGCGGCATAATCATGGACTGCAATACAGGTGCGATACTCGCGATGTCTACCGCTCCGAGCTACGACCTCAACAATCCGTCCACGCTGTACAGCGCATACGACCTGCAGATGCTGGAGGAGCTTACAGCCTCCGATGCTCCGCAGGAGGAGATAGACGCGCTTGAGGGCAAATACCGCGAGCAGCAGTGGAAGAATAAGGCTACAACAGAGCTTTACTATCCCGGCTCGGTATTCAAGACTATCACCTGCGCGGCGGCGCTTGAGGAGGAAGTTGTTTCGATGGACTCCCATTTCGAGTGCTGGGGCTATGCGGACGTTGCGGGTACTGAGATAAGCTGCCATGTAAGCTACGGTCACGGTGAGCTTAGTCTTCAGGACGCTGTAACAAAGTCCTGCAACCCCTCGTTCATTGCGATCGGTCAGGCGCTTGGCGTGCATAAGTTCAGCCATTATCTCGAAGCTTTCGGCTTTACAGACCGCACGGGCATAGACCTTCCCGGCGAGTCACGAAGCCTGTTTATCTCGGAAGAGCTCATGGGCCCTGTTGAGCTTGCGTCCTCCGCGTTCGGACAGACAAACAAGGTGACACCCATTCAGATGGCGACAGCGTTCTGCGCAGTCGTAAACGGCGGCTATCTTGTTACGCCCTACGTTGTTGACAAGATAATCGACAGCGACGGAAACGTTGTAGAGACTACACAGGTGCAGATAAAGCGTCAGGTAATTTCGGAAGAGACCTCGGCGCAGATGAGGACTATCCTTGAAAACGTTGTTGAAACAAACGGCGGTAACAACGCATACATAAACGGCTATCGTATCGGTGGAAAGTCGGGTACGACAGAGCGTATCGATGAATACAACGCAGCAGGCGGCGAGGCGGCAGGCGCACATATGACCTATGTTCCGTCCTTTGCGGCGTTTGCACCTGCGGACGACCCGCAGATAGTTATGCTGGTCATGGCTGATACTCCCACAGGCTCGCAGTACTACGGCTCGGCTGTTGCGGCTCCCGTAGTTTCCGCGACCTTCAAGGAGGGCCTGCCGCACCTCGGCATCTACCCCACCTACACGGCGGAGGAGCTTGCGAAGATGGACGCTGCGGTGCCTTATGTTCTTGGCTATCAGGCACAGCGTGCAGAGTCCGCGCTTGCGGCACAGGGCTTTGAGGTGCGCATTGTCGGCGATACCACCACGAGCGCTACCGTAACTACACAGATCCCAGGCGCTGCGACCAGTATTCCTAAGGGCAGCACGGTCATTCTGTATCTCGGAGATTCCGAAAATTACGAGCTTGAGGTCGGCGTTGTGCCGGATGTTATAGGCATGACGGTCGAGCAGGCAAACGAAGCTATAACCAATGCAGGCTTCAATATCAAGATATCGGGCGGCGCTGCGGATAACTCTGACGCTGTCGCAACGATGCAGTCGGTTGCTGCCGATGCAGAGGTATATAAGGGCAACGTTATCGAGGTAACGTTCCAAGTAAATTCACGAGAGGGCTAATTATGACTTTAGCGCAGCTTTTCAGCGGTATCGCGGATATTTCCGCGGAAATAGCGGACACCGAGGTGCTGGGAGTGACCTCCGACACACGCGAGGTAGAGCAGGGCTTTGTGTTCGTGTGCATCAAGGGTATGAACTTTGACGGCCACACTAAGGCAGAGGAAATGCTGAAAAAAGG
>JAZNWG010000330.1:0-2427 GCA_045593225.1 Oscillospiraceae bacterium | reverse complement strand
TATGATAAGGTCATCGGAATAGTTGAAGACCTCCGTAGCCCAGTCGGTAAAGTCAAAAAAGCTCTTATGATTGAGCACGACTCCTTTGGGTGTGCCCGTGGAGCCTGAGGTATTTATCAGACACATCGGGTCGGTATCGATAAGAGCTGCCCTACGGGCGGCCAACAGCTTTTCATCTATACTGTCAGCCTTTTTGAGCTCGCTTATCAGCAGCACCTTTACATCGATATCTTCAAAAAAACCGACATACTTTTCGCTGGTCAGAACAGCCGCAGGCTTTACAAGAGCTATAGTGTTCCTTATTCGCTCCTTCGGTGTTTTTACATCGAGATTCATAAATGGATTGCTGCTGTACATTATTGCGATATCCGCAATGACAGTATCTATCTCCTTCGGCAGGAACACAGCAACAGGAGTGTTTACAACCGCGCCTGTTTCATTGATAAGATTGCACGCAACACTCTGCGCACAGGCTTTCAGCTCTGCAAAGGTAATGCTTTCATCACCATGCACTACTGCGATCTTATCATGATAATTTTCTGTCGTTTTATCAAAATTATCCAGCAGATTGGTCTTCATTGTTATCCTCCTAACAATGGGTGATGCGTTCTCCATCTAAGCCCTTTGTATATTTGTGTATAAGATCCTCATCGGTAAAAGGCTGCTCCAGAAAATAATTGATATCATTTTCTATCCGCGCTTTTATCTCTCTGTAAGCGTCCTTTTCGGTTATGCAGGCAATGCTCTTATCCGCGAAAGGCACTTTTTTCAGCAGGCCTGCCGTTTCAAGCTCGTCTTCAAAATAGTAGAAATCCGCAGGCTTAACCCCATAGCACGCTGTATGGATGTACTGTGTGGTGTCAAAGCTCCGTCCTGCTTCGTCAACGATCGTTCCGTCAAACGGAAGATCGAAGCGGTAGCGCACGTCCAGCATTTTTTCCACATAATGAACATATGTGAAACAATTTCCCATACGCGCGCCGAAAAACAAAAATTTCACGCCGTCCATATTATGCAGCACGTCCAGACCGCTTCCCTGTCCGAGAGAATGCTGACCCGAGGTGTTGAACAAAGCGCTGATATCCTCCGGAACAGACAGTGAAAGCAGCGGATCAAGAGTACGCTTTCTGCCGTCTTGTCTGCGGATAAACTCATTCAGCGCGCCCATTGACGTGCGGCTGTTTTTCACATCATACACCTCATGGTTGCAAAAGCTGTATGTGAAAGTCGGGACTATCAGGTTTTTTACACCAAGCTCATTCAGAACGCTGTACAGTTCGGCCAACAGATCGTTGCGCTTTACGCCCGCCGCCAGCTTCCCGAACATTATATCCGAATGCATGAACAGCGTATCGCAGTCATGCGCGCCAACAGCTCTGAGCGCATTATAGATGTCATCTGCGGCGTATTCCCTCTGCTGGCTGTCAATAAACAAGCTGCTCATATAGCACCCCTCCCACAGGACTTATGCCTGACCAAGCATTCCGCCATCAGCCCAGATAGCTCTGCCCGTAACAGCCTTGGAAGCGTCACTAAGCAGAAAAGCAATAAAATGTGCAATGCTTTCAGGCTGAAGCATACCCAGAAGATGCTGCTTTTCAATTCTCGACAGCATTTCTTCATCGGTATTGCCTGCCATACGGGTATCAACAGCCCCGGGGATCACACAATTTATGCGTATATCCTGCGCCGCGAGCTCAACCGCCATCGTTCTGACCGCTGCCTCTATCGCCGCCTTTGTGGCAGCGTAAACGCTCATGCACTTATGCGGAATATGCGAATTGGCAGCTGATATTCCGACAATGCTTCCTCCCGCTGAATATTTCCTTTTCGAGTAATAAGATGAAAGCATAATAAACGAAGAGAGGTTTGTTTCAAGCAGCTCTGTTATCGTTTCGGGCTTCATGGTGCGAAGCGGAGTTACTTTGGCAATTCCCGCACAATGCACCATGCCGTCCAGCTTTCTGCCATCGGCGGTAGCAGCCGTAAAAACGCTGTCATAGCATCCGAAATCCCTTACATCAAAGCATACCGAGCTATGTCTTTCGGGATTCTCCATAAGCGACAGGGTCTCATCCAGACGGGACTTGTCTCTGCCGCAGGCAACAACGGACGCACCAAGTGCTGCCGCCAGAACAGCTGTCGCCCTGCCTATTCCCGAGGACGCACCCGTTATCAGTAGCTTCCTTCCCGACAGGTCTGTAATGCAAGACATTATTCCATCACCTTAAGAACATCGGATACTGTAACAAATGCCTTGATCTCCTGTCCGCTGATAGTCTTGTGGAACTGCTCGTCCATATATGAAATAAACGACAGTACCGTGATAGAGTCCCACTCGGGATAATTCTCAAGAACATCGTCTGCAGAAAGAGTACCTGCATCAAGCTCCATCATCTCTTCAAGCGCTGTGATCTTTTCCTGTTC
>JAZNWG010000329.1:0-7107 GCA_045593225.1 Oscillospiraceae bacterium | reverse complement strand
CTGTTTCTTCAGCGATAGGAGCAACAGCGACAGCAGCCTTTACGGGTGCGTCAAGCTTTACGGGCTTGATCTCGGCAACCTCAGCGCCGAGCAGCTCTGCTGCGGAAGCGTTGATGGTATTGAAGCCTGCTGTAAGAGCCTCGATCTGAGCCTTTACAGTGTCTAAGAACTCGTTTGCCTTTGCATTTACGCCTGCGCAGTTCTCGTTTGCCTTTGCAACGATATCCGCAGCCTTTGCGTTAGCGTCGTCGATGATAGCGTCAGCGTCAGCGTTAGCCTTGTTTATGATCTCGGTATATGCCTTGCTTGCCTCTGCGCTTACGCCCTTGCCGCTGAGCAACGCTTCGGACATCTTCTTCTTTTCGCTGTCGAGGTCCTTCCTGAGCTTTTTGAGCTCGTCCTCGACCTTTTCAAGCTTCTTCTGCGTGTCAGCAAGCTGCTTTTCGAGCTCGGCATTCTTGTCCTCGCCCTCCTTAACGGCAGCCTTTATGCGCTCATCGGCCTCCTCGGCAAGCTTTTCAGCCTCAGCTGTTTTCTTGTCGTTAGCCTTCATGTCTTCTTCCATAGCCTTCATCTTCTTACGAAGGTCGCTTATGTAGGTGTTTACCTCGTTCTTATCGAAACCGAAAGCGACCTGCTTGAATCCGCCATCTCCAACAGCCATGTGTGATGTCCTCCTGAATATTTCAAATTATTACAATGCTTCTTTAAAGCGAAAACATAAGTACTTTAATATTATAGCATAAAAAACCGCCTGATACAAGTGGTTTAGCAAATTTTATAAATATGTAGATTTTTTTGAATGTTTTTTGTTAGATTATCCAAAGGAGGAAAGTTTTTTTTGTGCTTTTTATAGATTTTCGGCTGTAATCGGTGATAAAATCAGAAAGTCGGTTGTAATTTTTTTTGAGAAAGTGTATAATCATAGTAAGTTAGAGTTGCATTGACGATCTCCGCACTCGATGACAAGGAGGACTTAAAATATGATAGACAAGACCATGACGTTCTCTGTGCATGACGACAGAGAAAACGAGATGAAGGAAATTCTCACAACAGTCTATGACGCGCTGAAGCAGAAGGGCTACAATCCCATAAATCAGCTTGTCGGCTATATCCTGTCTGAGGATCCTACATACATCACCACATTCAACAATGCGAGAGGTCTTATCCGCCACATCGACCGTGATGAGCTTCTTCAGGTGCTGGTGAAGTCCTATCTTGCGGACTGATGCCGCGCATACGGAATTTTGCTTTCAATACCGTCTTTGACCATGCGTCAGAGGCGGTTTTGTTTTTGCAGACTTCTCCGCCGCGAGGTGATAGTATGCGGCGGCTTGTGGGCGAGCTGCCCTGCTTCGGCGTTTTTCGGGAGTGCTTTTATTTTATTCAAAATAACGGATTTTTTTGTTGACATTGACGAAGATGTGTGGTACAATTACTTTAATTGAATAAAATCCAAGTTCAAGGAGATGGTCAAAATTAAGCTTAACTGGAACAAGAAATATACAACGATCGCGGTGTATGCACTGCTTGTCATCGCGGCGGCGGTACTGTTCGTTGTATTCATATTCAAGTATGACTCCATCGCGAGCGGCTTCTCGTGGGTGGGAGAGGTGCTGGCACCTATCCTCATCGGTATCATGGCGGCGTACATCATAAATCCGCTTGTTGTGCTGTTTGACAACAAGGTGTTCAGAAAGATACGCGAGGGCGAGGTCAGGCTGAAGCCCGAGGCCAAGAACTACGAAAAGCGCCTTTCCAAGGCTAAAAACCGCAGAAAGAACATCGCACGCGCGCTGTCGATAATCTGCGCGTTCATACTGGTGCTGGCACTGCTGGCGGGTATTTTCATAGCGGTAGTTCCGAACGTTGCAAGGAGCCTTGTTGACCTTGCGACCTCCATGCCGACCTATGTGGATAACGTACAGACCTTCCTGTACGACACTTTTGAAAACAATCCCGAGCTTGCGGACGTGCTGTCTGATGAGTTCAAGGAGCTTAGCGGAATATTCAAGAAGATAGGCGAAATGGTACAGCCTATGGCGGGCGATATCGCTGCCGATCTTACAACGAGCGTTGTCGGCTTTGTTTCGGGAGTGCTCACTGTGCTGAAGAATGCCGTTATCGGTATCATAATCTCCATTTATCTGCTGTGCAGTAAGGAGCGTCTTATGGCGCAGATGCGCAAGGTCGGCTTTGCGCTGTTCAAGAACAGCAAGTGCCAGAAATTCTTCGGCACCTGTAGCAGAGTTCATAAGATCTTCACCCAGTATATCATCTCTAATCTGCTTGACTGCGCTATCGTGTTCACTGCGATGGCGGTAGGCCTTACGCTTATGGATATGCCGTATGCGCTGCTTATCGCGGCTGTCTGCTCGGTGACCGACCTTATCCCGTTCTTCGGACCGTTCATCGGCGCTATCCCCTGCGGCTTCCTTATCCTGCTGGTAGACCCCATCAAGGTCATCTGGTTCGGCATTTTCGTTCTGGTGCTTCAGCAGATAGACGGCAATATCATCAGACCGTTCCTGCTTGAGGAGACCATGGGTCTCCCCGCAACATGGGCGCTCATCTCTATCATCGCAGGCGGCGGACTTTTCGGTATCCCCGGCATGCTGCTGGGTGTTCCGATATTCACTGTCATCTATATGCTGTTCAGCGAGTTCCTGTCTGACAAGCTGAAAAAGAAGAATCTCCCGACCTCGACCGACGATTATTTCGAGGTGTCGGAGTATGACGAGAACTACGGCAAGGACGAGGCTGCGCCTCCGCCCGAGCCGATGGATTAAATCAAGTATCAGCGGAGTTTTATGCTCCGCTGAATTTGTTTATTTTTTAATTATTTAATCATATTGACAAGGTCTGTTAAGTTATGCTATAATACAATAAATAGTATTGTGTAAGTTCGATTATTTTGTGCAAAACAGCAAAAGTTTTTGTTGAAATTCAATAAAACGCTTGCTGAAAGGGTTTGTTATGGTCAGAGCGGTTATTTTTGATATGGACGGGCTTATCCTCGACACCGAGAAGCTTCTTGTGAAGTACTGGTGTCAGGCGGCGAATGAGGCGGGCTTCCCGATGGAGAGGGAGCACGCGCTGGGTATCCGCAGCCTTGCGAGAAAGTTCGCGATACCTTATCTTCAGGGCATATTCGGCGAGGAGTTCGATTATGTAAAGATACGCTCGCGCCGCATGGAGCTTATGACACAGGCTCTGGAAAGGGAAGGGCTTCAGCTGAAGAAGGGCATACATGAGCTGCTCTCCTATCTGAAGGAAAACGGTATTCCTGCGGCGATAGCCACCGCGACAGACTATGAGCGCACCAAGGCTTATCTCACAAAGGCAGGCATTTTCGGCTGCTTTGACAGGATAGTGTGCGCGACCATGGTTGAGAGCGGAAAGCCGAAGCCTGACATCTACCTTTACGCGGCAGAGCAGCTGGGGCTTCCTCCTCATGAGTGCATGGCTCTGGAGGATTCGCCGAATGGCGTGCGCTCCGCTTCTGCGGCAGGGTGCATCACGGTGATGGTGCCTGACCTCACCCAGCCCGACGAGGAGATAAGCGCGCTTATCCACGCGAAGGCTGACAGCCTTGCCGACGTAGCACAGATGATAAGACTTCTTAACGACAAAGAAAACGAATGACGGCGGTGTGAACATGTTTGACGAATCAGTAAAAAATATGCCAACAAAGAGCGATGTTGCTATGCCCAAGATGGAGAAGCCGCCCGTTATTGACGGACGTGTGGAGATAACCTTCGATAACTCGGGTATGCTGGCTAATATGATGCTTTTTGCACCCCAGAACGGCGGTCGCCCCGTTACGATGGAGATGGTGGCGAAGGAGCTTGCCGCACATAATATAGTTTCGGGCATTGATGAGTTTGACGTGCGTGAGATGGTAGAGGGTCGTATATACGAGAACTGTATGTGCATCGCAAGAGCTATCCCTGCCAAGAACGGCGCGAACGGCTATGTTGACTTCAAATACGAAAAGACCCGCGTTATCCAGCCCAAGCGTGATGAGTTCGGTGTTGCAAACTTCCGTGAGCTTGACACTATCGTGCAGATACGCAGGGGCGATGTTATCGCTGACATAATCCCTCCCACCGAGGGAGAGCCGGGCATAAATATCTTCGGTGAGCCTATTCCGCCCGAGCCGGGTAAGCCCGCAAAGCCTGTTCTGGGTAAGAATTCCGTTATCACGGCTGACGGCGCTCACATTATCGCTGCGTGTGACGGACATATAAAGTACGGACTGAATTGCTTCAACGTTGAGGACACCGTTACGATTTACAGCGATCTTGATATTTCTGTCGGAAACATAGACTTCTTCGGTGACGTGCACGTTAAGGGCAACGTCATGGAGGGCTTTTCCGTAAAGGCAGGAAAAAATCTGAAGATAGACGGCAGCGTGTTCTCGTCTGAGCTTGCCGCAGGCGGAAATATTACGGTAAACGGCGGTATCATCGGCAGCACCGTAAATTCCGAGGGCAATGTCATCGCTGACTTCTTCCAGAATTCCACTGTAAATTCCAAGGGCAATGTCGAGGGCAAGGAGTTCGCGTTCTGCGAGGTGTTCTGCTACGGTGCGCTCAATGCAAAGGGCAAGAACGGCACTATCGTCGGCGGTAAGATAACCTCGATGCGCGATATCACCGCGACCTGCATCGGCTCGGACAAGTATACAAGGACTGAGATAAGCATAGGCGACGGCTCGGTGACCTTTGCGAGAAAACGCAAGGCGGAGAGCGAGCTTGAGCAGTTCGTTGACCGTTACGACAACGCTGTGAGAAACCTTGAATACTTAAAGGGCAGAAAGCAGCAGCAGGGCGGTGTGCTTACAGACGCGCAGCAGAAGGCTATGAAGCTGGAAACGCAGAACAAGCTTTTCAGCACGCTGAAAAAGAAGGAGCTGACACTGCTGATAGCGCAGCTTGACGAAGAGATCAAGAACAAGGATAACCTGTCCTGCGTCTGCCAGAGACTGTATCCCGGCGCGAAATTCTGCATAAACTTCCTGACGCTGGAGATAACACAGGTATATGCAAAATCGAGAGTTACCATGATGGGCGACCAGCTTGTGGTGCTGCCTAACTAAGACAATACCGCAAAAACACGGAGGACAAATGATTCCAAAGGATCACATTTATACATATAGCGGCGTAAGCTTTTCGCCGCTTTCTCCATGTGTGGAGGATATTTTGCCCGCGGACGTCGCGCACGCGCTTTCCTATATGTGCCGCGCAAACGGGCATTTCAAAAGCTTCTATTCGGTGGCGCAGCACTGCCTTCAGTGCGAAGCGGAGGCGAGGGCGCGCGGTTACAGCCGAGAGGTGAGGCTTGCCTGCCTTATACACGACGCGAGCGAGGCTTTCATTTCCGACATAACGCGCCCTGTAAAGCGTACGCTTACGCAATATAAGGAGATAGAGGAGCGCCTGCAGAGGGTGATCTATCAGCGCTTCGGGATAGACCCCGATGACAAGGAGCTGATGGCGGCGGTATCCGAGATAGACGACGCAATGCTTTATTACGAGTTTCTGGAGCTTGGCGGACTGGCGCTGTTCGATACCGCGCCCGATATAAAGTCAAGCCCTGACTACGGCTTTCAGCCGTTTGCTTATACAGAGAAAAAATACCTTGATGTGTTGAACGAACTATTTATTACGGAGGAACTTATATGACAGCAGAAAACAGACTTTTAAACGACAGCTGGCAGTTCGCGCTTTGCGATATGGGGACAGAGCTTTCCACGCTTAGCAGCAAGAAATGGTACGATGTGGAGCTTCCGCATGACTGGCTCATCGGCGACACCGCAAACCTCTACAAGACGGGCGAGGGCTGGTACAGGCGCGCGCTTTGTGTAAGCGCGGAGGAGCTTTCGGGCAGAGTGCTGATAAACTTTGACGGCGTTTACATGAACTCCACCGTTTTCGTGAACGGCAAGGAAGCAGGCACATGGACCTACGGCT
Organism: Oscillospiraceae bacterium; assembly: GCA_045593225.1. GTDB lineage: Bacteria > Bacillota > Clostridia > Oscillospirales > Ruminococcaceae > CAG-115. The sequence goes on along the minus strand of JAZNWG010000329.1, from coordinate 1,132 downwards.
ATTCCGCATTCGAATACGACATCACCGACCTGCTCCATGAGGGCGACAACGAGATACTTGTGCGTGTAGCGCACCAGTCTCCCAACACGCGCTGGTACTCGGGCGCAGGTATCTACCGCGATGTTACGCTGAAGATACGTCCCGCGACCTATATCCGCACAAACGGCGTGTATATCCATTCAGAGAAGGGCGAGGGCGATACATGGCATACAGAGGTTGAAACAGACATCTGCGGCGCTCCCTGCGATATCCGCATGGTGCTGAGCGTGCTCGACCCCGAGGGCGACGCTATCGCGGCGTTTGAACAGAGCGCTTCCTTCGGCGGAGATACAGAGACCTTTGCAAACAGCTTTGACATAACCGCGCCTGCTGTCTGGGATATCGACAGCCCCGACCTCTACACCCTTGCGGTGGAGCTTTACAGCGGCGATGACCTGCTGGAGCTGCAGTATGTGGATTTCGGCTATCGTACAGCGGAATTTATCCCCGACAAGGGCTTTATACTTAACGGCAGATATGTGAAGATGCATGGCGTATGCCTGCACCACGACCTCGGCGCGCTTGGCGCTGCGGTGAACTATGCAGCGCTTGAGCGTCAGCTCACCATTATGAAGGAAATGGGCGTGAACGCTATCCGCACCTCGCACAATATGCCTGCAAGGCAGCTTGTGGAGATATGCGACAGCCTCGGCCTCTTAGTCAACAGCGAGAGCTTCGATATGTGGGAGAACGCAAAGACGGAGTTTGACAACCACCGCTTCTTTGTGGAGCATGCAGAGCGCGACGTGAGAAGCTGGGTAGAGCGCGACCGCAACCACCCCTCGGTCATCATGTGGAGCATCGGCAACGAGATAAGCGACACAAACGATCCGCACGGCATTGAGATAGCCGAAAGACTTAATGGCTATGTCTTAAAATACGACCCTAAAATGAACGCCCGTGCAACCATCGGCTCAAACTTCATGGGCAACGAGAATGCGCAGAAAGCTTCCGATGTGGTGAAGCTTGCAGGCTACAACTACACCGAGCGCCTTTACGACGAGCATCACGCAAAATACCCCGATTGGTTTATTTATGGCAGTGAAACAGCTTCAGCAGTGCGTTCAAGGGGTATATATCACTTCCCGTCAGA
>JAZNWG010000328.1:0-4600 GCA_045593225.1 Oscillospiraceae bacterium | reverse complement strand
GTGAGAGCGTGTTCAGGTCGGGCGTGCTCGGCTCGGAATCCCATGAGAGCAACACATGGCTCTGGGCATGGGAGAACACCGAGGCAGGGCTTCCCGAAATTGCCGCAGCACCCTCACGCAGAGCCAAAAAGGCTCTCCCCGACTGCCCCGAGTTCTTGAACGGCAAATTCATGCTGGACGAGCTGCACACAGGCCACAACCTCGCTATGGTGGCTTGCGGAGTAAGCGAGGAGGATATCTGCTACTACCGCTGCCCGTACAACGGCGGCGCTGCATTCGTGACAGTAAAAGGACTTCCCGAGGCGGTGTTCGCGCCGCTTTCGGCACAGGACTTCATGAAGCAGTATATCGAGATAATAAGCGGCTTTTACTGCGACCACAGGCTGCTTCTCGCAGGCTTTCTGTACCAGAGCGGCTACGGCTTTGAGGAGCAGGGCGACTGTATCCTCGCAGATATCGCAGGCAGAGCTGTGACATTCCGCTTTGAGAGCATGGGAGAGCTGTCACGAGTAGTGGATATATCCTGATAAGCTGAAAAAACCGACCCGAGGCAGGCTTGCTTCGGGCCCTTTTTTTGCCAATTTGTATCATCGCGACTATCCATATTTGTGATTTTTAACAAAAACGATTAACAAAAGAACGGTTTATTGACAAATCTTATGTTGTGTGGTATAATAATTAACAATAGTCAATTATTGAATATTGACTTTTTTATTCAGGGCGCGCCTATGCACTATGGCGCAGACAACAATATTGCGAGGTAACATCATGGTAAAGGTTCTGGAAAACAAGTGTATAGGCTGTAACGCCTGTATCAGAAACTGCCCCGTACCTAATGCCAACAGATACGACGGCAAGGTAGTACACGTAAACACCGCAGAATGTATCCAGTGCGGCGAATGTATCAAGGGCTGTACTCACGGCGCAAGAGATTACGAGGACGATATCGAGCTGTTCATGCAGGAGATAAAGCGCGGCAATGTTTCGCTTATCGTTGCGCCTGCTATCAAGACTGCTTTTGACGGCAGCTGGCGTCATGTGCTTCAGTGGCTGAAGGAGCAGGGCGTTAAGGATATCTACGACACCTCTTTCGGCGCAGATATCTGTACATATCTGCATGTGGAATACGTTAAGAAGAACCCTAAGGCAAAGATCATCTCCCAGCCCTGCGCGGCTATCATAAACTATGCCGAAAAGCATAAGAAGGAGCTTTTCGACAGCCTCTCCCCCATTCAGAGCCCGATGATGTGTACCGCTGTGTATGTGAGAAAGTACCTCGGCAGCAACGACACTCTCGTGGGCCTGTCACCCTGTATCGCAAAGGGCGACGAATTCAGAAACACAGGCATAATCAAGTACAACGTTACTTTCAGAAAGCTTGCTGATTACATAAAGAAGCATAACGTGACGCTTAAAACAGGCTACAGCGAGTTTGAGTGGTCTGATATCCGCGGCTACGACGGCGCGTTCTACCCCATTCCCGGCGGTCTGAAGGAGTGCCTGAGGGAGCTCGTTCCCGATCTCTCCGTTGCCACCTCCGAGGGCGTTCAGAAGATCTATGAGGATCTCGATCACTACCTCGCAGCAAGCAAGGATAAGCTTCCTACAGTCTATGACGTGCTCTCCTGCGAGTTCGGCTGTAACTCGGGCGCAGGCGCGCGCGTAGACTTCAACAGCTTTGACGCATATGATGTAATGGTAAAGGCAAGAGGCTGGGCTAAGAAGCAGAGCAACACCAAGCGCTTCCACAAGAGCGTATTCAGAAAGCTCGATATCAATGACTTCCTGCGCAGCTACACTGACAGAAGCGTAAGCAAAAAGCCCACAGAGGCTCAGATCAACGCTGTATTCGAGCAGATGGGTAAATATACAAAGATCGAGCGCGAATATAACTGCCATGCCTGCGGCTATAAGAGCTGCCGCGATATGGCACTGTCTATCCTCGCAGGCAACAACACTCCGATGAACTGCGTTCAGTATGAAAAGAAGCATATTGAGATGCTGCAGGAAAAGACCGAGCAGAAGAGAAACGACATCTCTCAGGCAGTGTTCGAGATGAAGGAAGCACTCAGAAGCCTGCAGGATAAGGTAATGCCTATCGCAGAGAACTCCGAGGAGCACCTCACAAAGAACAGCCAGGTAGTCGAGGAGATGCAGGCGCTCAACGAGCAGATACAGGGTGTTATCGAAGCGCTCTCCGCTATCACAGGCTCTGTTGAGACTATCAGCGAGAATATTGACGAGTACGAGGAGATGCTGGGCGATATCAAGGACATCGCAGAGCAGACACATATCCTTGCTATCAACGCATCTATCGAGGCATCGAGAGTAGGCGCTATGGGTAAGGGCTTTGCAGTAGTTGCAAACGAGGTACGCTCGCTTGCGATGAAGTCCAATGCAACGGTCAAATCTGCCGAAACAAACACCGCTCAGATACTTTCCAGCATCAAGAATATCCACGAGGTCACAGATGAGATCACAAAGAAGATGAATATCACCCGCAAGAGCGCAGACAACACAGTGAATGCTATGGATAAGATCCGCACAGGCTCGGAAGAGATAAGCGGCAGCGTTCAGGAGGTCTCCGCAATAGTAGAAGAGCTGAACAGCATGGTAGAATCCATGACCGCAGAATAATAACGAAAGCCGCCTTAGGGCGGCTTTCGCCGTCGAAAAGTCCTTACGGACTTTCCGCCGAAACATCCGCCCTGCGCGCACTGCGTTGAATGCTTTGCATTCAACTTGCACACTTCGGTCGGATAGAAGTTAATTTTCCGACGCGCATGTCGTCGGCTAATTTTATTAAAAAACGTTCGCTACGCGAACGGAATTAAACTTACAATTTTGATCATGTAGGGGCACGATACATCGTGCCCCTACGTAGTTTTTGAATTAACACTTTCCCTCCGTCTGCATAAAATGTGACAAAGCAGTAAACGGAGGTCAGGATATGGACAACAGATTTCTTTTTATAGGCGGTGACCGCAGGATAATCTATGCAGCAAGAACGCTTGCAGAGCGACACAATGTCGCGGCGACAGGGCTTTCAGCGTTTCTGCCGAAGGCCGAGGGCAGGTATCACAATATCGTGCTGCCGCTGCCGTTCTCGCGCGAGGAGGGCTTTCTTAACGCGCCACTCTCCAACGAAAGGCTGCCGCTTTCGCTTATCTCCGACTACGCCGCCGAGGGCGCAACAGTGTTCTCGGGAGGTACGTCGCCGCTGCTGCGTGAGCTGTGCCGTGAAAAAGGGCTCAGGCTTATCGACTACTTCGCCTACGAGCCGCTTACCATAGTCAATGCAGCTCTCACCGCAGAGGCCGCCGTTTCGCTGCTGATACAGAATACAGATTACTCGCTGGATAATGCCGAGGTGATAATAACAGGCGGCGGCAGGATAGCACAGCTGACAGCAAGGCTGCTGAAGGCATTCGGAGCAGAGGTCACCCTCTGTGCAAGGAGCGCCGAGCAGCGCGCCCGTGCTCGCACCGAGCACTGCCGCACCGCAAGCCTTGCGGAGCTCTCAGCGCTTTGCGAAAAAGCCGATATCATCGTGAATACAGTGCCTGCCTCGCTGTTTTTGCCGCAGGATTTCAGGCGCATGAGAGCAGGCAGCCTGTTTATGGAGCTTGCAACGCGCCGACCCTCGCCCGAAAGGGACTACGCCGACCAGTACGGTATCCGCTTTATCGACGCGGCGGGTCTGCCGGGAGCGTATTCGCCCAGAACGGCAGGCGAGGCAATAGCCGACGCTATACTTTCCGCACGCGGGTAGAATACCACGAAAGGAGGCTTCCGCCGTCAGGCGGAATTCAGATATATGACCGATGTAAGTAAACTGTCGGGACTAAGGATAGGAGTAGCTGTGTGCGGCTCGTTCTGCACCTTTGACAAGGTATTCAGGCAGCTTGAGGACCTTGCGACGATGGGCTGCGAGCTTACCGCGATAATGTCGTTCAACGCTTCTTCGCTCGATACGCGCTTCGGCGAGGCTGAAGCCCATATACAGCGGCTCAGTTCCATCACAGGCCGCGATGTGATACGCACTATCACCGCCGCCGAGCCTATCGGCCCGAAAAAGATGTTTGATGTGCTGCTTGTGGCTCCCTGCACAGGAAACACGCTTGCTAAGCTTGCGCTTGGTATCACCGACACTCCCGTCTGCATGGCAGTAAAGAGTCATCTGCGCAACGAACGCCCCGTAGTCATCGCAGTATCCACGAATGACGCGCTCTCGGGTGCAGCAAAGAACATAGGCGCACTCAGAAACTACAAGAATTTCTATTTCGTGCCCACATACCAGGACGACAGCGCCGCAAAGCCCTACTCCATGCTTGCGGATTTCACAAAGATACCGCAGACTATCGAGGCGGCTATTCAAGGCAGACAGATACAGCCACTGTTGAACTAAAAAAAGCCGCCCTCGGGCGGCTTTTCTGCTGCACACTATATCGTCTTTGCCGCCGCTTCTATAAGCGCAACGGTCAGTATCGCCAGCAGATACACTGCGAATTGCAGGTCATAGCTTCGCGAAGCTCGCCCTCTTGTCACTACCGAGCTGCTCTCGCCCGAAACAAGGCGCAGCAAAAGCGAGGAAAGCTCG
>JAZNWG010000327.1:0-4540 GCA_045593225.1 Oscillospiraceae bacterium | reverse complement strand
GCAGGATAAGACCGCTGTTCCCGAATGGGCGAAGCTCATGAAGGACGGCGAGTTTATCAGCTATTCCACCACCTACAAAAGCAAGATATATTTCGACCTGTTCGACAAGTGCGTTTACCCCTCAGCCGAAACAGGCGATATAACCTACTACGTCTACTCTCCCGTAAAGCACGGCGCTGACCCCGATAAAAAGTACCCTGTTCTGATGTGGCTGCACGGAGCAAGCAACTCGCTTATGGGCGATGGCTGCATAATGTGCTGCGGCGCAGAGCAGTACGCTTCCCCGAAGTATCAGGAGAAGATGGGCGGCGCGTTTATAATAGTACCTCTCGCAAACGAGACGCGCACCGAAAAGGGCGAGATACTCGGCGGCTGGGCTAAGGTGTATTCTAAGCCGATAAAGGCTATCTACGACAAGGTGTGCGCAGATAACGCCAAAAATATCGGAAAGAAATTCGTGATGGGCGCGTCCTCGGGCGGCTATTTCACATGGCAGCTTTTAGAGGACTACGGCAGCTATTTTGACGCAGCTGTACCGATAGCCTCGGGATATTTCCCGAGCTACGAAGCGCTGAACAGGATAGACGAGAGCGGAGTTCAGCTCATGATAGCGCACGGTCAGCATGATGAGCTTGCGCCATTTGATGAGTGCATACAGCCACACCTCGACAGGATACAAAAGCTTAAGCACTGTCTGCCGTTCTTCCCCGAGTGGGTGTACAACGGCGACGGCGGTCTGTCCTCGGTGTTCTACGGCTTTGAGATGGGTCAGCACTGCATGATAAACTGGATACAGAACGATCTTATGTTCGATAACGGCACTCCCGCAGACGAGCGCCTGCCCGACGGCTTTACAGGCTGGATACGCGACATAAGCATATCTTGAAAGGCGAACCGCCTTTTATAAGAGATAATTGACCCCGCAGTTGCAGAACGGCGGGGTCAAAAGCTTCTATATAGCGGACGCCTAAGACATCTCTTTTCTTGTTCCAAGGCAGAGTTTGCGCAAATTTGCGCAAAAAACGGAGCGCTTTCGCTCGCGATATGTGTATAATGCACATAAAATGTACAAAATATTGTGTTCTTATGACGATTGACACAATCGGAATTTAGTGGTATATTATAAATAAGAGCAAACGCTTGCTCAAAGCGTTGCAAAAACGGACAAAACAAATGAACAATGACAGAAAGGCGGAAACGACCATGAAAAAGCTTATCTCCACAATAGCTGCTCTCTCCTTTGCAGCTATCGCTACCACAACAGTATTTGCAGCTGAGCCCGGCGCAGTTGAGGACTGGGGCTGCGACATCACAAACTTCTTCTCCGCAGACAACACCGAGACAGTTCTCACAGTAGTATACCACAACTCCGAGACAGATCCTACAGGCTGGAACATCGGCTTCAAGGTAAACCACACAGACTGGGAAGAGGCTAACGCTGTATATCCTTTCTACCAGTGCATAGACGAGCCTGTTGATGACAACGGCAACACCACTCTCATCATCACACGTGATGAGCTTTACTCCGATATCGTTGAGCAGTTCGGCGGCGAGATCGGTGATATCCTCTGGGCAGAGGTCCGCACAAGCGATACTGACGCTTACCTCGTGAGCGTTGACTACTCCGCTGAGAACATCGACGAGCCCGTTGTTTCCGAGCCCGATGCGCCCGTGGCTGACTCCACAGACGATGTTCCCGCAATTGATGATACAGTTGTTGATACAGACGCAGCTGTTGAAGGCGACAAGGCTTCCCCCGACACAGGCGTTGAAGGCGTTGCAGCAGTTGCAGGCCTTGCAGCTCTCGCAGCAGGCGCGCTTGTTATCTCCTCCAAGAGAAAGTAAACCCCTTGAAATAACACACAAAAAGCTCCCGAGGAACGTCCTCGGGAGCTTTGCTTTTATTCGGTATCTTCGCTTTCATCAACAGGCTGCGCACCCTTTTCGGCTTCCGCCTTTGCCGCTGCAATGGAGTCGAAAAATCTCGCCTCGCGCTCCGCTTTTGTGGTCTTTGGCAGGCTCTGCTCGCGCGTCATGCGCTCAAACTGCTCCATTATCCTGTCCTTGTCCACTTTCTCCACGACCTCCTCGCGAAGCCCCGCCTTTACCTCAAGATAATAGAAAGGCGTTGCCGAGGTATCTGTGTTTTCTGCGCGGTAGCCGAACACGAACTGATACGTCACCGTGCGCATTCCTGTGGTTATCTTTATGGTGTAGCCCTTGTCCTTGCCGTAGTTCAAAGGCTTGTATTCCACGCTCTGCACATCGTTATAGAAGAAATACTCCGTTTCGCCGTTCGGCGCAGTAACGGAGAACTCGTCCTCGCGCATCTCGTAGCTGTAATCACCGCGCATTGATACCACTAGCCATGTTACCGCAACGACAGCTTCAAGACCCAGCACCACCCAGAACAGCGTTGTGATGTATTCGGATATCTCACCGAGATCGAATATGCACAGTATCGTCACAAGCGCCAGCATGAGCAGACCCGCCACAAACAGCGCGCCGCACTTGTTAGCAGCCTTATTGAAGCTGCGGAACGTTCCTCTGCGTATCACTTTTTCGTTTATCTTCTCCATCTCATGTCACCCTTTTTGAGACCGTCATTTTCCGTTGCCTCATAGTTTTTACGGGTCATATGCTCGATCATCATAGACTCGAACATACTCTCCGCCATATCTGTGTCTATCTGCGGCTTTTCGGCGACTATTATCTCGCTGTTTACACCCAGATAGTAAAACGGATTGCCGCTTATATCCTTTATCACCTTGTTTTCACCGAAAATAACACGGTACTCGATCTCCCTGACGCTCGTGGTTATCGTCACGATATGACCTCTGTCCTTACCAAAAAGGCGAAAAGGCTGAAAGTCGATATCCTGCACATCGGAATAGTAGAAATACTCGGTCTTTCCACCGGGTCCTTTTACTACGAACTCGGTCTCTTCGGCGCTGAATTCACAATTCCTGCCCATAAAAATGAATGCAGATATCGAACCGAATACGATCTCAATAATAAGCAGCACAGCCATGAGAACAGTGCCGGTCGTCCTGGGGCTTGCATCGCCGAGTTCAAAGACCCTGTCAGCTAATACGATCAGTGGCATGAATCCGATAAACATCACTATCATAAGTCCGACCGCTATCAGCAGAAACACCATCTCATGGTTATAGGCCACCTTGAACGAGCCGCGCCTTATCAGCGGAAGCTCCTGCTCCTCGGTCCTGCCATATGTACCTTCTTCCCTTGCTCTTTGTAGATTATCCATACCAAACCTCGCTTTTATAAAATCCCGACCAGCTCGCGATAAAGCTGACGCGCGAAGCCGTCTGTCATGCCGCAGACATAATCCGTCACCAGCATGAGCCTGTAATAAGCCTCGTGAGCCTCGTCCGCTCCGTCACACTGCAATTTGCATATCTTGACGTAATTCTCGGATATCACCGAAATGAGCTTCCTGTCAGTCATCTTTTCGTATTCGGTGTCCCATCTCAGGGCAGCGCCCGTAAGCCTTTCCATCAGGAAATCCATCATAGTCGCTACCGAAAGCTCTATCTTCAGTATCTCCTTTGACTGGAATGCATACCTGTACGCGATATCGCTCAGCGCGTCCGCAAGCTCCGAGGCAGCAGATGCCGACAGCAGCTCGCGCTTCATCTCACCGCGCATAATAGCGTCGTAATTATCAACGAATGCGTCAGACGCCGCGTATATAAGCACCGACTGCATGGAGATCGTCCAGTTCTGCACTGCGTTTCTTTCGGGATCGGGCATGGAGCCTTCCACAGCCTTTTCATAGCAGTGCATAAGCTTTTCGGCAGCGCTCTGAAGAGTGCTTTTGTTAGCCTCGCTCTCGCTTTTCGAGACCTTTTCATTCAGCTCCTCCAGCAGCTCGGAATAGCTTATCATACCCTTTTTCACAGCGTCCTCGATATCGGCTGTCTTGTATGCGATATCGTCCGCCGCTTCAAGCAGGAATGTCAGCGGATAGCGGCAGCCGCCAGCCCCCGTTTCGGAAACGATATTCTTATAAAGCTCCTCCTCGGTGAGGTAGTAGCCCATTTTTTTAGTCCTTATATCGCCGCTCTTTTTGTCTATACCCAGCGATGACACAGGGTATTTTATCACCGTATTCAGCAGTGCATAGGTAAGGTTCATGCCGTGCTCGTCAATGAGATAATGCAGCTTTGTCAGCACTCTGAGAGCCTGCGCGTTACCCTCGAAATTAAGGAGGTCGCACTTCATCTGTGGCGAAAGCAGCTCTGTAAGAGGCTTGTCCTTGTATGTAAGATGTGACAGGTGCTCACCGAACCACTCGCGTATCGTGAACTCGCCGAAATGCCCGAAAGGCGGGTTTCCTATGTCATGGATAAGTCCCGCGCAACGCAGGATATCGCAGCAGGCCTCGCGTATCTCGTGAGTTATTTCGGTGCGGCCCTCGTCCATAAGCCTGCGAAGCGCTGTGTCGCCCACCGACTCCGCAAAGGACGACACCTCCAGCGAATGCGTCAGCCTTGTGCGCACGAAATCGCCTCTGTCA
>JAZNWG010000326.1:0-3667 GCA_045593225.1 Oscillospiraceae bacterium | reverse complement strand
TCAACATTGGACATGGACAGCACGCCCTGAAGCTTGTCGAGGTTTGCATTTGCGGTCACCTCGCCGCTTCTCGCGGTAGCAAGATAGCGGTTGTTGCCGAGCGCCTCAATACCGTAGGGGTTTTCAAACTCAAATACGCCTACCATCTGAGCCAGCGCACCGTAATCCGCAACCGTGCCCTCGTCATTAAAGGGAACAACGATACGGTTCATGTCATAGTCCATGACATACTCGCCGTTGCCGTTTACAAGGTACCACTCGCCTGTTTCAGCCTGTGTCATGGAGAAAGCGCCGTCGCGTGTGTAGTTGATGTCGCCGTAGCGATCCTGCACAGCAAAGAAGCCCTCATTCGGCAGCGCGAAATCCAGCATTCTGTCGGTATAGTACAGCGAGCTCTCGCCGAACATTACGTCTGTCTTCTGGATATATGTGCCGTGACCTGTCTGCCAGTCCTCCTCGGGAGCTCTCTGGATAGAGTACAGGCAGTCCGCAAAGCTGGGGCGGACAGTCTGATAGCCGACAGTGTTGATATTAGCGATATTGTTGCCGTAAACGTTCAGTGCCTGGGACTGAGCGATCATGGCAGTTTTACCTGTATGGAATGCTATATTCATATATTACTCCTTTTCAGTCCGTGAGCCTTACAGCTTGCATATCTGGGAAGCTGCCTTCTGGTTCATGCCGTCTATAAGCTTGAGTATCGAGCTTGAAGCCTCGTAAAGGCGGTTTGCGTTCATCATCATGGTCATCTCGTAGTTGAGGTCGATATTTGAGCGCTCATATGCACCCTGTATTATATCAAAGCGCTCGCCCTCGGGGACTTCAGTAGCCTCAACAGAGGTGAACAGGTTTGCACCGAACTTGTCGATGTTACCCTCGGGGTTAATATAGGAGAGCAGCAGTCTGTCAACTACCTGTCCGTCCTGATATACAGTACCGTCAACATCGATGACGAAATCCTTGTTTCCTACAAATATCTCACCGTTCTCGCCGAGGATACGTCCCGAATTTGACAGGCAGAGGAAGCCCTCGCCGTCAAGCTCCCACTGGCCGTTTCTTGTAAGCATGGTCTGACCGTTGTAGGCTGCAACGTTAAAATAAACATTGCCCTGGATAGCCACATCGAACGGGCTGTCAGTCATCTCAAATGTTCCCTGCTCGAGATTTGAATAGGAGGTATCGACATAGGTCATGCCGAAGGTACCCGAAAGCTCCTCGCGGTGCTTTACGAGTATCATAGCCTCGTCAAATCTCTGGGTAAGTATAGTATCTGCCTTGTATCCCGAGGTGGACATATTGGTCAGATTGTTACCAATGCAGTCCAGCTTGCGCTGGTTCATTATCATGCCGTTGGCAGCTAAGTAAAAGCCTCTGTTCATGACTGCTTACCTCCTTTTATGTACGGCTCAAGCAATGTTTTCAGCGTCAGGGTAGCCTTGGTGTTTATCTGGCATACCCTCGACTCTGAAATGCCGAGCGTCTTTGCTATATCCGAATACTTCATATTCTTATAATAATAGAGAGTAATTACCTGCTTTTCCTTTTCCTTCAGCGAGTCTATCGCCTGCGCAATAACACGGCGGCACTCCTCGCGAAGCACGCCTGCATCAGTCGCCTCACCTGCGGAAGCAGGGTGATTTTCAAAATTGTCCTCATACAGCAGTTCCTCAAAGGACAGTGTAACGGTAGTCGAGGCTTCTGCCATGCATTTCAGCAGCTTCTCCTCCGTCATCTCCAGATACTCTGAAAGCTCTGCATTGGTGGGCATCCTGTTATACTGATTATACAATACGCTGTTTGCGTTGTCAAGGTCGCGGGCAAATTTACGCACGCTTCTCGGCACCCAGTCCTGACTTCTTACATAGTCGATTATTGCACCGCGTATCCTGAGTGTTGCGTAGGTCTCGAACTTGGCGCCGCGCTCGGGGTCGTAGGTCTCGATGGCCTCCATCAGCGCAATAACGCCCTCGTTCACTACATCATCGACATCGCCGAACTTGACGTAGGTGTTTCGGAGCGCTAACGCGCAGCTGCGGACAAGTCCGAGATTTTTGAGTACTATCTCGTTGCGCACAGCTTCGTCACGGCTGTACATATAATCCTGTAGCAAAGCCGCTGTGCTGTTATCCATTGTCCGCACCCCCTTTTATCGACTAACGTCGGTATTCGGTGATTTTTATGCCATAGCAAGACTGAGTGAAATATTTCCTATCGCCTGTATCTGTGCCGCAGCGTCTATCTCACTGTAGGACAGCACCGTGATGTTCGGAATGAACTGATCGGTGAGCTTCTTGAAATAGATACGCACAACAGGCGAGGTAAGTATGATTACCGTCGGAATAACGTCCTTTATCTTGTCGATCTCGTGGTTTGTCGCGCTTACTATCTGCTGGATCACATCAGGAGCCATAGCAAGGTAGCTGCCCTGATCGGATTTCTTGACAGAGCTTACGATCATATCCTCTATCTGCGTGTCAAGCGTTATAACTCTGAGCGAGTTCGCCTCAGCAAAGCGTCTTGTGATAGTACGCTTTAGTGCCTGACGGACATACTCTGTGACGATATCCATGTCCTTCAGAACGTTTGCGTGATCGCCGAGAGTCTCCAGAATAGTCTCCAGATCGCGTATCGGAATGCCCTCTTTAAGGAGATTCGACAATACTTTCTGTAAATATCCGACAGAAATTACCTTGGGTATAAGATCGTCGACAATTATCGGGTTGGTCTTCTTTACATTTTCGACCATTGTATTTACGTCCTGTCTGGAGAGTATCTCATGAGCATAGCGCTTCATGATCTCGGACCAGTGGGTTATCATTACCGAAACAGGGTCGATAAGCGTATATCCCGCAACGTCCGCCATGATCTTCTTGTCCTCGGATATCCACTTTGCGGGAAGTCCGAACGCAGGCTCTACCGTGTCGATACCCTCGACCTGTGCGGTAATATCGCCGCTGTCAAGCGCTAGGTAGTGGTCAACGAGTATCTCGCCGCGGGCTACCTCCTCGCCCTTGATCTTGATTATATACTGATTGGGATTTATCTCCGGGTTATCCGTCATTCTTACAGACGGGATTACCATACCCATATCAAGTGCAAACTGCTTACGGAAGATAACGACACGCTCGATGAAGTTACCGCCGCTCTTTTCGTCAACAAGACGCAGCAGCGAATAACCGAACTCCATCTCTATCGGCTCGACACTCAGCAGCTTGAATACATTGTCGATATCGCGGAAGTAGTCGTTGTCCGCATTGGTCGCCTTTTCCATTTCGCGCTGCTCTTCCTTTGCGCGTTGAGCAAGCTCCAGCTGAGCCATTCTCTTCTTGTTCCTGTCAAGGAATACGGCAGCAACGATAAGCAGCACGCCGAGAATAAGGCATACAAATGTCGGGAAGCCGGGAATAAGCATCATTACGATCATTACCATGCCTGCAATCAGCAGAACAAAGGGCTGCGAGGTGAACTGCGACTTTACGTCATTCATCAGGCTGTCCTGGCTGGCAGCTCTGGTTACGATCATACCTGTTGCAACAGAGATGAGCAGTGCAGGGATCTGCGAGCACAGACCGTCACCTACAGTTGCAAGGGAATAGGAATTGAGTATAGTTCCGAAATCGCCGCCGTCACGCATCATACCGATGATAACGCCGCCGATGAGGTTTAC
>JAZNWG010000325.1:0-3159 GCA_045593225.1 Oscillospiraceae bacterium | reverse complement strand
CTTAACGCCGTCTGTGCAGATGTTATCCTTGACGGCTATCGGTATTCCTGTAAGCGCTGTCCCTTTGCCGCTGTCTATAAGTTTCTGCGCCTCAGCAGCCATTTCGAGCGCTTTTTCCTTTGTAACAGTGATGTAGGACTTGAGTCTGCTGTCAACAGCCTCAATGCGGCTGAAATACTCGCTGCAAAGCTCTGTGGCACTTATCTGCTTTGTATCAAGTGCCTTTCTGAGGTCGCGTATCCTTGCTCTCTTGATATCCATTCCGCGCCTCCTAGTCCACTACCTTAGGAACGACGTAGCAGCTGTCAGTGCTATGCGCATTCTGCATGAGCTTTTCGGGAGAAAGCGAGGGCTTCGCGATATCCTCGCGCACTTCTCCGAAAGAAATACTGTTGTTATCCTTAGTATCATCGTAGCTGAGATCAAACTCCTTTATTCCATCCATAAGCGAAACAATGTCTGTCATCTCTGCTGCCACCTTTTTCAAGGCCTCATCGTCATAATTGAGCTTGCTCAGCTCGCACAGGTGCTGTATAGTCTTTAGCTCCATTTCCGTTGTTCCTTTCTGCTTTGTTCGGCGGTTTTCCGCTCTTTTTTCACGATTATTATATGCCTTTTTTTGTAAGTATTCAAGAGGTTTTTTTGATTTTTTTCGGAAATTTTGCGTTTCTTGACAATATTAAACATTTATGATAAAATTATCGTAACAAAGGAGGCGACATCATGAACAAAGGCAAGCTTTATGTTCCTAAGGGGTCTAAGCTGTATGTTGCGGCGGTGATACTGGCGTTTATTTCAGTGTTAATCAGGCCGATCGTTGAACTGATCTTCTTCGGAACTACCGTAGAAAATATTTTTGAGCAGATAGCAGGCTCATATTATCTTGGTTATGTCAAGGCGGTAGCTGAGTTATGTATTCCTGTGGGTCTTATACTTGCGCGCAAAGATATAAGGTTTGCGGCTATGGGAAATACCGCGATACTTGTGTTTGTGCTAATAGGCATTTTCGATACAATTGTACAGATCGGACTGGCCGACAGCAACTCAGCAGGCTATGCCTTTTTAGCAATGTTTGCTATTATCCCTTACATGTTTGCAACAATACTGCTACCAAACGGTGTACCCTTACTTTACATAATGTGCGGTTCAAGAAGCAAAACAACATTCACCGTCTTAACCTCGGTGTGTATGTTCTTATACTCCATGACTAACAGCGGATACGCACCTATATCCAGTTATTTTGCGATTTTAGGCCACTCACATTCCTATATTATACCTTTTGTGTTGATGCCTGTCATCTCACTGCTTACAATTACTTCGGCTTATATCTGTTTTGGTTTGTCGCTCAGAAACAGAGAGGTTGTTCCAACAGCAAGCTATCCCCCATATCCTTACCAGCCCTACCCTTTTAATCCCCAGTATCCTGTTCAATATCCGCAATATTATCAACCATACTCTCCACAGTATCAGCAGCCGATGATGTACGCTCAGCCTGTACAACAACCAGTTCCAATGCAGAACAATGCACAGGACATGGCACAGAGTACTGAACAAAACAACGATCAGAACTAAATACAGCCCCGCAGCAAGCAACTGCGGGGCTGTAATTTATATGATCATCAGATCATTATATATTTCAGTATAAACAGAACTGCCAGCACATACATCAGAGGTGTGATCTTCTTGTGCTTGCCGCTTACGAGATTGATGATAACATAGGAGATAACACCCATTGCGATACCCTCGGAAATGCTGTACATAAAGGGCATTGCCATAACTGCGATAAATGCGGGGATAGCCTCGGTGTAATCTGTGAAGTCGATCTTCACGATAGAGGTCATCATCAGGAAGCCTACCATTACCAGTGCGGGAGCTGTTGCAAAGGAAGGAATAGCAAGGAAGATAGGCGAAAGGAACAGCGAAAGTCCGAACAGGATAGCCGACACAACAGATGTAAGACCTGTACGGCCGCCCTCTGCAACGCCCGAGGCGCTCTCAACAAAGGTGGTTACAGTTGATGTACCGAGCATTGCGCCTGCGGTAGTTGCGATAGCGTCTGCCATGAGTGCGCCCTTTACCTTTGGAAGCTTTCCGTCCTTATCCAGCAGGTCAGCCTTGGAGGCTACGCCCATGAGCGTTCCGAGCGTATCGAACAGATCAACAAAAAGGAACGCGAATACTACAACAAGGAAATCAAGCGACAGGAACTGGCTGAAGTCCATCTTGAAGAAGATAGGCTCAAGCGAGGGAACGGATATGCCGTTGCTGAAATCGGGGAAAAGAGAGCCGTTTACAGAAGGATCATAAAGACCTGTAAGCTGGCAGATCATGCCAAGTACCCATGTGCCGAGTATTCCCCAGAGGATACCACCCTTTACCTTCTTTACCATAAGGATAGCAGTTGCGATAATTCCTATCAGCGCGAGTACTACGCATATTCCCTGTGTATTGAATGTGCCGTCCTTCACTGAATTCTTAAAGGAAAACAGCGTTACAAGCGTACTGCCGTCTACTACGATCTTAGCGTTCTGAAGTCCGATAAACGCGATGTAAAGTCCGATACCGACTGTAACAGCATGCTTCAGCTGAAGCGGAATTGCGTTGAATATCGCTTCTCTCACGTTAGTGAGCGAGAGTATGATGAATACCACACCCTCAACAAGGACAGCTGCAAGCGCGGTCTGCCATGAATAGCCCATGCCGATTACTACTGTATAGGTGAAGTACGCATTAAGTCCCATACCGGGCGCAAGAACAAACGGATAATTTGCGAAAAGCGCCATAAGCAGCGTACCGATAACTGCACTGATAGCAGTTGCGGTAAATACTGCGCCGCTGTTCATGCCAGCTTCAGACAGTATCGAGGGATTTACCGCAAGAATATATGCCATTGTCATAAATGTCGTTACACCTGCAATTACCTCGGTCCTGACGTCGGTCTTATGCTCTTTCAGATGAAAGAGCTTGTCCAATACTTTCATATTAACCTACCTTTCAACTGTGTTTGACACACAGCATTAGTTTTGGATATATTGTAGCATATTATACCAAACTTTTCAATACAGCATTATCACGAAATAATAGTTCCTGCAATCAGCATAATAACCAATAGCACAATATTGACTGCGAGGAAAACAAGCATATATCTACCCCTTTTGG
>JAZNWG010000324.1:0-6584 GCA_045593225.1 Oscillospiraceae bacterium | reverse complement strand
TCAGAAAGGCAAGTGTAACTTCTACCGAGGCTGGCGGTATCACACAGCACATCGGTGCTTATAAGGTAGCACTTGAAGACAGAGAGATCACATTCCTTGATACTCCCGGTCATGAGGCGTTCACGTCTATGAGAGCAAGAGGTGCAAACCTCACAGATATAGCTATCCTGGTAGTAGCAGCTGACGACGGTATCATGCCGCAGACAGTTGAGGCTATCAACCACGCAAAGGCAGCAGGTGTTTCCATCATCGTTGCTATCAACAAGATGGATAAGGAGGCCGCTAACCCTGATCGTGTAAAGGAAGAGCTTACAAAGTACGACCTCGTATGCGAGGACTGGGGCGGCGATGTTATCTGCGTTCCCGTTTCCGCAAAGACAGGTCAGGGCATGGATACGCTGCTTGAGATGGTAGGTCTTGTTGCAGACGTTCTGGAGCTCAAGGCTAACCCCAACCGTCTTGCAAAGGGCGCTGTTATCGAGGCAAGACTTGATAAGGCAAGAGGTCCTATCGCAACTGTTCTGGTACAGAACGGTACACTGCGCACAGGCGATGTTATCATCGTAGGTACTTCCGTAGGCCGTGTCCGTGTAATGCGTGATGATAAGGGCAGAACTGTCAAGGAGGCAGGTCCCTCCGTTCCTGTTGAGATCATGGGTCTTGCAGAGGTTCCCTCCGCAGGTGACACATTCGCAGCAGTAGAGGACGAGAAGCTTGCAAGAGAGCTTGTTGAAAAGCGTAAGCACGACGCTAAGGAAGAGCAGTTCAAGGCATACCAGAAGGTTACACTTGATAACCTGTTCAGCTCTATCGAGAGCGGCACAGTGAAGGAGCTTCCCATTATCGTAAAGGCTGACGTACAGGGCTCTGTTGAGGCTGTAAAGCAGTCGCTTGAAAAGATCACAAACGAAGAGGTTCGCGTAAGAGTTATCCATGGTGCGGTAGGTGCAGTAAGCGAGAGCGATGTAATGCTTGCTATGGCTTCGGGCGCTATCATCGTAGGCTTCAATGTAAGACCTCATCAGTCCGCAGAGGAGAGCGCAAAGCGCGAGGGCGTTGAGATCCGTCTGTATCGTGTGATCTACGATGCTATCGAGGATATCACCACAGCTATGAAGGGTATGCTTGCTCCGAAGTACCGTGAGGTACAGCTCGGCAGAGTTGAGGTGCGCCAGGTATTCAAGATCACAAACGTTGGTATCGTTGCTGGTTCCTATGTTCTTGACGGTAAGGTTGCAAGAAACGGTCAGGTCCGTATCGTCCGTGACGGTATCATCGTGGGCGACGATCACATTGCAGGTCTCCAGCGCTTCAAGGATTCCGTAAAGGAAGTTTCCGCAGGCTATGAGTGCGGTGTAAGTCTTGAAAAGTTCACCGACATCAAGGAAGGCGACATCTTTGAGGCATATATAATGGAAGAGTATCGCGACTAAAACGCTTTTGAAAAGTGCATATCTTCGCAATTTTCATGCGCTTTCAATAAACTGAAAATCAATTTGCCATGACTGCCCGTGCCACAATGGCATGGGAGTGGTCATGATGTAAAGGAGGCTTTATGGCTAACTTTAATATTAAACGACTTAATGAAGATATAAAGCGCGAGATATCTGCGGCTGTGGGAGGCGTAAAGGACCCCCGCGTTGCAAAGAATTTCGTGACCGTTACTCATTGCGAGGTTACAAACGATCTTTCCTACTGCAAGGTGCATATTGCGTGCCTTGGCGGAGAGGGAAGAACAGCAAAGGCTGTCGAGGGCATGACGGCGGCTTCGGGATATTTCAAGAAGCGCATCGCCTCGGCAATAAGAGTAAGAAAGATACCCGAGCTTATATTCCTGCCCGACAATTCACTTGAATACGCGGCGCATATCGAGGATATAATCTCAAAGCTCCCGAAGTCCGTACAAACGGACGAGGATATCTCCGAGGAGGACGAGAATGAGGATTGATATCAACGAAGCTGTACAGTTTCTGAGATCCCATGATGATTATCTGATACTCATGCACGCAAGTCCTGACGGTGATACGTTGGGCTGCGGCTTCGCGCTGTGCGGAGCGCTGCAGCGCATGGGAAAGCGCGCAAAGGCTGTCTGCCCCGACCCGATACCTCATCGCTTTGATTATATGCGAGAAGCATTCGAGGAGCAGGAGTTCGAACACAAGACCATAGTAGCAGTTGACGTTGCTGACAGCAAGCTGCTGGGCGATATGAAGGAAACAGGCGACAAGGCAGAGCTTTGTATCGACCACCACGTTTCCAATACCGAGTACGCCGAAAGGCTGCTTCTGCGCGAGCATTACGCTGCCGCTGCTGAGCTTATGTATGAGGTCATCGTTGCGCTTGATATTGAGATAGACCGCACTATCGCAAATTGCCTTTATACAGGCATTGCGACAGATACAGGCTGCTTCAAATTCAGCAATACAAAGCCTCAGACGCATATCTATGCAGCAAAGCTCATGGAGTGCGGAGCGGAGATAGCACCTATTAACTACGCTATGTTCGAGCTGAAAACTCAGGGTCGTATTAAATTAGAGCAGGAAGTGCTGAGGAATATGAAGTATTACGCAGACGGACACGTTGCAGTCATTTCGGTAATGCTTGATACACTTGCCGGTATAGATGATATCGACAGCGATGACGTCGGTGCTATGGCGGCGATCCCACGTCAGATAGAGGGCGTTGACATCGGCATTTCCATTAAGGAGAAGAAGCCGGGATTTTTCAAGGCTTCGCTACGCTCGAGTGAACGTGTAGACGTGTCTGTTATTGCGCAGAAATTCGGCGGCGGCGGGCACGCGAGAGCTTCGGGCTGTTCGTTCGACTGCTCGTATGAGGAGACAGAAAAACGCATTGTCGAGGCTTGCTGTGACGCACTTCGACAGGCAGGAGTAATATGACAGGAATAATCTGTATAAACAAACCGCAGGAGTTCACTTCTTTCGATGTAGTGGCGGTAATGCGTCGCTGCTTCAAGACGAAAAAGGTAGGGCACGGCGGAACTCTTGACCCGATGGCAACAGGTGTGCTTCCTATATTTGTGGGAGGCGCAACAAAGGCTGTTGACATCATTCCCGACACTGATAAGAGCTATCACGGGGGATTTCGCTTAGGACTGACCTCGGACACTCAGGATATCTGGGGCAAGCTTTCTGAAAGCGGTAATAGCGCTGTTTCGCGCGAAGAACTCGAGGCTGTTCTGGAGCGTTTTCGCGGCGATATCATGCAGATACCGCCGATGTATTCCGCGCTTAAAGTAAACGGTCAGAAGCTGTGTGATCTCGCCCGACAGGGTATTGAGATAGAGCGCGAGGCTCGTCCGATAACCATATCAAAGCTTGAACTTATCGAGTTTGACGGAACTGACGGCATTATTGATGTTGACTGTTCGTCTGGAACGTATATCCGTACGCTGATACACGATATCGGCGCTGCACTCGGCACAGGTGCGGTAATGACAAGCCTTTGCAGGACAAGAGCCTGTGGCTTTGCGCTGTCGCAGTGCCATACGATCGAAGAGGTACGCGAGGCAGACGAAGAAACGCTTGTCTCATGGCTGCTCCCCGTTGAAGAGGTGTTTGCACCCTATGCACGCATCGACCTTGACGAAACGCAGCAAAGGCTTTACCTCAACGGAGTACGGCTGGACGCGGACAGGCTCTCGCAGAAAGCGCCGAAAGGAGAAAGACTGCGCGTTTACGGCGGTGAAACGTTCTACGGACTTGCCGCGATAAACGATGAAAACGAGCTTGTATCGGTCAAAAGATTTTCTAACGAATAATTATTTTATTTTACATCCCCGAATGGTGGTATTGAATTGAAAGACATAACTTACAGTGCGGCAGCACCAAATGAAAAAACGGCGGTCGCGCTGGGATATTTCGATGGGCTGCACCTCGGGCATATTGGGGTTATTACAGCGGCGCTGAATCAGCATCATTTAAAGCCTGCTGTGTTCACGTTCAACTGTGATACAACATTGCCAAAATTCCACAATCCAGAGGATATTATATCCTTTGAGAATAAGTGTGAGCTTATGCGCAGAGTTGGTGTGGAGTATCTCTACGCGCCCGACTTTGCAGAGGTCTGCGGCTATCCCGCAGAGGAGTTCATAAGCGAGATACTCGTGAAAAAGCTCAATGCGGGCTTTGCCTGCTGCGGAAGGAATTTCCGCTTTGGCAAGGGCGGCAGCGGCACTCCCGAGATATTGAAGGAGCTCGGAAAGCGCTATGGCATAGAGGTGGAGATAGTTCCCGATGTGTGTCACAACGGCGAGCTTATCAGCTCTACGCATATACGAGAGCTTATACGCGAGGGAGATATCGAGCAGGCGAATACGCTCTTGGGCTATGACCTGTGGTACAGGCTGCCTGTTATCCATGGTAATCATATCGGTAAAACGCTTGATTTTCCGACTATAAACCAGATAATCCCTGAAACCAATATAATTCCGCGCTACGGCGCATATAAAAGCTTTGTTGATATCGACGGCAGACATTACCGCGGTATCACTAATATCGGAGTAAAGCCCACCGTCACCGAAAGGCACGATGGCAGCGGCGCTGTCATGGAAACGCACATAATCGGCTTTGACGGCGACCTGTACGGGCAGAATATCTCGGTCTCGCTAGTAAGCTTTATCAGACCTGAGCAGAAATTCTCCACATTGGACGAGCTTAAAAAGCAGCTTTCCTTAGACAGGGAAGCGGCACTTAAATAAACGAAAGGAGCCAACAAAATGGCAACAGTAAGAACACGCTTTGCGCCTTCTCCTACGGGCTATATGCATATAGGAAACCTCAGAACGGCGCTTTATACTTATCTTATCGCTAAAAAGCAGAACGGCACATTTATTCTGCGTATAGAGGATACCGACCGCGAACGCTATGTAGAGGGCGCAACAGATGTTATCTATAAGACCCTGCGCGACTGCGGCCTTAACTGGGACGAGGGTCCCGATGTAGGCGGCGAGTACGGCCCATATATTCAGAGCGAGCGAATGGGAATGTATAAGGAATACGCGGAAAAGCTTGTTGAAACAGGCCATGCTTATTACTGCTTCTGTGACAAGTCCTCCGATGATGCTGATGACGAGCAGAAGCCTCTCGGTGCTGCTTCGCTCAATCGCTGCGGCTGCCGCGACTGCTGCTTAGAGGACGCTAAGAAGCGCATTGCTGACGGCGCAGTTGCTGTTATCCGTCAGAAGATACCCACCGAGGGCACAACAACATTCCACGATGAGATCTACGGTGATATCACTGTTGACAATGCAGACCTTGACGATCAGGTGCTGCTGAAGTCCGATGGTATGCCTACCTATAATTTCGCAAACGTAGTTGACGACCACACAATGGGTATAACTCACGTTGTAAGAGGCAATGAGTACCTCTCCTCAGCACCTAAGTACAATCTGCTGTACTCTGCGTTCGGCTGGGAGCCTCCCGTTTATATCCACGTTGAGCATATCATGAAGGACGCACAGCACAAGCTCGCAAAGCGCGATGGTGACGCTTCCTTCCAGGACCTTCTTGACAAGGGCTACCTCACAGAGGGTATCCTGAACTATATCCTGCTGCTGGGCTGGGCGCCCAAGGGTGAAAAGGAGATATACACTCTCGATGAGATGATAGAGGAGTTCGGCCTTGACGGAATCTCAAAGTCCCCCGCGATCTTTGACCCGCTCAAACTTAAGGCTATCAACGCACAGCACGTTCGTGCGCTTCCTCTTGAAAAATATATGGAGTACGCAGTTCCTTATATCCGTCAGACAGCTAAGCGCGAGGGTATCGATCTTGAGCTTCTGTGCACAGTTCTCCAGCCCCGTACAGAGGTGTTCACTGATATTCCTGCACAGGTTGATTTCATCGACGAGCTTCCCGAATACGACCTCGAGCTGTACACCAGCAAGAAGATGAAGACAAATCCCGAAACAGCACTTCCTGCACTGCAGAAGATACTCCCTGTTCTAGAGGGTCTGTCCGATTTCACTCATGACAACGTTCATGACGCACTCTTTGGTCTTATTGAGACTGAGGGCGTTAAGAACGGCTTTATGCTCTGGCCTCTCAGAGTTGCGCTCAGCGGCAAGCAGCTCACACCCGGCGGCGGTGTAGAGCTCGCAGTTATCCTCGGCAAGGACGAGGCTATTGCGAGGATCAAAAAGGGAATTGAGCTTCTCGAAGCCGCAAAGGCATAAGTTTCATAAATAATTCACAGAACTATCACTGTTGAGTATTACAATAAAATCCGGTATTTTATGCCTATTCAAAAACTACGGAGGCTTTCATGATCGAAGTAAAAAATCTGAGCAAAAGCTACGGTAACAAGCGTGCTGTCAACGATATCAGCTTTACCGCAGCCGAAAGCGAGATATTAGGCTTTCTCGGACCGAATGGTGCGGGAAAATCCACAACAATGAATATCCTTACGGGATATCTCTCCTCTTCTGGAGGACAGGCGCTGATAAACGGCGTTGATATCCTTGAAGACCCCGTTACCGCCAAGAAGGACATCGGCTATCTGCCCGAGCAGCCGCCGCTGTACCTTGACATGACAGTAATGGAGTACCTCAATTTCGTATACGA
>JAZNWG010000323.1:0-4473 GCA_045593225.1 Oscillospiraceae bacterium | reverse complement strand
CAGTGTAAAGTCGCTGCCGAGCTTCATTCCGCATTTCTGCAGATAAGAGCAGGTGCAGGAGTATGCGGTGTTTGGCGTGTTGTTCTCGCGGCTGAGATGGCCGAGAATAAGCCTTGTCGTGCCGTTCCTGATGAGCTTTTCAGCAAACTTCGCAGCGTCATCATTGGAAAGATGGCCGCATTCCGATGCGATGCGTCTTTTCAGTGGTGCAGAATAGTTCGGGTTTCTGCGCAGCATATCAACATCATAGTTCGACTCCAGCAGAACAGCCTCGCAGCCCAGCAGATTTTTCTCTATCTCCTCGGTAATTGTACCGATATCGGTGCATACCGCGATATTCAAGCCATTATAGTTTATCCTGTAACCCACGCTTTCGGGGGTATCGTGCGGAGTATGGAAAGCGCTTACCTCGAATTCCGCGCTCTTGTAGCCCTCTCCCAATATATCAAAGAGCCGTACATTTTCGGGCAGGGGATTTTTTGCGTTGCCTTTAAGCTGCGCGATAGTGCCCTCGCTTGCAAAAACAGGGATATTGGTATGCTTCGTGAGCACGCTCAGTCCCTTTATGTGATCGATATGCTCATGCGTGATGAAGATAGCCTCGATATCCTGTATCTCGGTATCTATCATGGACAGCGCACCTTTGAGCGCCGAGAACGAACAGCCATCGTCGATCAGTATTCCGTGACCTTTTGTGCCGATGAATGTGCAGTTTCCCGAGCTGCTGGAGCATAT
This sequence comes from Oscillospiraceae bacterium, assembly GCA_045593225.1. Lineage (GTDB taxonomy): Bacteria > Bacillota > Clostridia > Oscillospirales > Ruminococcaceae > CAG-115. Next base: position 3,738 of record JAZNWG010000323.1, on the reverse strand, counting down.
CGGGTATATTCGTGCCATCAGATAGCCTTTCTTGCGGTCTTTTCAGCCTCGGCGGGGTCGGGCTCGTCTACCTTTACGATATCAGCGCCGAGCGCACGGAGCTTTTCCTCCATATTCTCATAGCCACGCTCAACGTGGAAGATGTCATAGATCTCTGTAACGCCCTCTGCACCGAGTGCAGCAACGATAAGCGCTGCGCCTGCGCGCAGGTCTGTCGCCTTTACGGGAGCGCCCTTCAGACTGTCAACGCCCTCGATAACGGCAACTCTGCCCTCTACCGAGATATTCGCGCCCATTCTTCTCAGCTCGTCAACATAACGGAAGCGGTTGTCGAATATGCTCTCTGTCACCATGCTTGCGCCCTTTGCACAGGTAAGTACAGCTGCCATCTGCGGCTGCATATCTGTGGGGAAGCCGGGGTGCGGCTGAGTTTTAACGGTAGTACCTACATAGTCATTGCTGCCGATAACTCTTACAGCGTCATCGAACTGCTCGACAGTAACGCCGATCTTAACGAGCTTCTGAGTGATAGGCTCGAGGTGCTTCGGAATAACGTTCCTGATAAGGATATTGCTTCTTGTAGCGGCAGCAACGGTCATGAAGGTGCCCGCCTCGATCTGGTCGGGGATAACGCTGTAGGTAGTGCCGTGCAGGCGCTTTACACCGCGGATCTTGATAACGTCCGTACCTGCGCCGAGGATATCCGCGCCCATGGAGTTGAGGAAGTTTGCGAGGTCAACGACATGAGGCTCCTTTGCTGCGTTTTCGATTATAGTAAGTCCGTCAGCCTTTGTTGCTGCCATGATACCGTTTATGGTAGCACCGACGGAGTTCTTGTCAAAGAATATCTGGTTGCCGATAAGTCTGTCGGCAGTGAGGTTTACCATGCCGCCGTCGATAGTGTAGCTTGCGCCGAGCGCCGCAAAGCACTTCAGGTGCTGGTCGATGGGGCGGTCGCCGAGGTTGCAGCCGCCGGGCATGGAAACATGGGCCTCATGAAAACGACCCAGCAGTGTACCGAGAAAATAGGACGAAGCTCTCATAAGCTTTGCCTTTTCGTAGGGTACAGGCTCGTTTTTCAGTGTGCGCGGATCGATCTCGACAGTTGTCTTGTTGATCATACGCACATTTGCGCCCATTTCTGATAATATCTGAAGAATGATAGTTACATCGCTGATGTTAGGTATATTTTCAATAACGCAGGGCTCATCGGAAAGGATAGCCGCTGTAAGGATAGCAACGACAGCATTTTTCGCACCGCTGATAACTACCTCACCGCTCAGCTTCTTTCCGCCCTTGATAACGTACTTTTCCAAAAGAACACATCCCCTCGTCCCCTATATTGCGGGACTTTATTTCGTTTTATTTTAAAGTGCGCAAGCCGCACATAATATCATGTACACCGAGCGCATTGCATACGCTCGCACTCTATTATTATATCATATACTTCCTGAAATTTAAAGTGTTAGAGGCAAAAAAAATGTCAGTTTTGTGCTTTTTGTAGCTTTCAACAAAAACGCTGTTGAAAACTATGCGTTTTTATCAAAGCAGTGCTTTCGTCGGCTTCGTGAATATTATTGACTCATGCGGCAAAAATAATCTTTCCGTAAGAAAAATCCTGTTTTCTTGAATAAAAATAACGGCTGCGAGGGAGGAGATTCCTCGGGGCAGCCGTTATTTTGTTTGAGTCCTTGTTTTGTTATGAGATATCCTGCCTTATCAAATACCGAAAAATTCCTTCCGACCGTTGACAGAACTCCGATTTATATTGTATAATTAGAATACGATAATATCGGAAACGGAGTAATAATTTGACTATCCTCATTATAAGAGAAGAAATAGTATGCATACTTGTGTTGGTATTTCTGATCTGTTATAAGGCTTTTTACAGGGAAAAGGGAAGCGATAACACCTTTCTCAGGGTAGCGTCATTCGCATTGGGTCATGTCATATTTGATATGACCACGGTTATCACGGTGAATAATCTCGATACCGTGCCGTACATGGTCAATAAAGTGCTGCATATTCTGTTTTATTATTTCGGCATGCTGTTTATCATGGAGTTCTATAACTATGTGGTAAAGCTCACCATGCCGCATAATATGTTAAAGCGTCTGCGCATCATAGGATATATACCGTTAGCTGTTTTTGCTGTATTGACTTTTATTCTTCCTATCGAATATGTAGAGGGAAACGGTACTAATTACAGCTATGGGCCGCTTCTCATTTCGGGCTACGCTATTTTTGCCGTGTATAGCGTTGTCTGTCTTGTGCTTGCTATACTCAAGAGCGGCAGGCTTGACCGAAAGGTAAAGCTGGGTGTGCTGCCTACGACGGTGCTTATGTTTGTTGTGATAGCGGTGCAGGCTGTGATACCTGAGCTGCTGATGACAGGCGCGGGAGTTACTGTCGTGTGCATAGGTCTGTTCGTAACGCTGAACGATCCTGTCAAGGCATTTATGGAGCAGGCGTACTGGGACAGTGCCACCGGCGTAAGAAACAAAAACGGCTTTGAGAAGCAGCTCAGCTATATGGAAAAGAAATACGCCGAGAAAAGGGTTAAGATCGGTTTTATTATCGGCGATATGAACGGGCTTAAGGTCATCAACGACAACTACGGTCACGCGGAGGGCGACAAGCTCATAAAAGCAGCGGCAACGGCATTGCTTGAAAATCTCCGTTCCGCCTACGGCGTTTACCGTATAGGCGGCGATGAGTTTGCGGTGATCTATGTCTCGCCTGACGACGAAGCGGTGCAGGCTGAGATAGAGCGTGTCCGCGCGGCATGTGATCGCTACAAGGACAGCCCGATACCTCTCAGTATCGCTATGGGATATGCCTCGGGTGAGTTTTCGCCCCACTACATGGATATCTACAACGAGGCTGACGGTATCATGTATGAGGACAAGCAGGCGATAAAGGCGGCTCACCCCGAGCTTTGCGGAAGATAAAAAGAGCGGCTGTGCAGTTGAATGCGCAGCCGTTTTGCTCTCGCAGTAGCGTTATAATGCAAAAACCCATTGACAAAACACTGAATTTATAATAAAATAAAGATGTATTTTTATTACAAGAAAGGACACAACGAAAATGGCAAAGCTTAATGAAAACTTCTTCAACCTGAAGAAGAACTATCTGTTCATTGACATCGCAAAGAGAATTAAGGCATACACAGCGGAGCACCCCGACGCAAAGCTCATCAGAATGGGCATTGGCGACGTTACACAGCCTCTTGCTCCCGTAGTTGTTGAGGCTATGGAGAAGGCCTGCCGCGAAATGGGCGTGAAGGAAACGTTCCGCGGCTACGAGGACAGCGGTGCAGGCTATGACTTCCTGCGCGAGGCTGTATCGGACTACTACAAGAGCTTCGGCGCTGATGTGCCTGCTGGCGAGATACACATCTCTGACGGCGCAAAGAGCGACTGCGGCAACATCATCGACATCTTCGGCGAGGGCAATGTTGTACTGGTAACTGACCCTGCTTACCCCGTATATGTTGACTCCAATGTAATGAGCGGAAACTCCGTTCTGTACGCTGACTCCAACGAGGAGAACGGCTTTGCGGCAATGCCTCCCAAGGACATCAAGGCTGACCTCATCTATCTGTGCAGCCCCAACAACCCCACAGGCTCTGTTTACACCAAGGCTCAGCTGAAGGAGTGGGTGGACTACGCGCTCGCAAATGACGCAGTTATCATCTTTGACGCAGCTTATGAGGCATTTATCACTGACGAGGAGCTT
>JAZNWG010000322.1:0-4657 GCA_045593225.1 Oscillospiraceae bacterium | reverse complement strand
GACTTTATCACTATACCATTCATCTCCGCAGCGAGCTTCTTCATTGATGACAGACCCATTTTTTTCAGCGTGCCCTTGCCGTACTTAGCGTCAAGCGTCTTCGAAAGAGCCGTCCAGCCTGCGCCCTTCTCCGAGGTTGCTACAAAATTCAGCACATCGCGGCGAATAGCATTCATATCAGGAGCTTCAGAAAGCGGCTGCACTATGATCTCCTCAGCACCCTCGGCAGATATCTGAATATCCTCATCTACAGGCTCGTTTTGTATGGGAGCCTCAGTTATCTCCTCATTTACCTGCTCGCTTACTAGCGCAAGGTAAATGCGGTTACGCTTTACGATCACTCCGCCTATAGCAGCAAGCATGGACTTATAATCCGCAAAACCGAGATCGGAGCAATAGCTCTTGCCAAACCTGCCGATAAGCTCATTATTCAACTGACCGATATTACCGCCGTGAGGCATGTGCTCCGCCGCATACGCCTTTACGGCCTCCGCCGCCTTGTCAGTGGTTATTTCTTCATAGGTAACAACAGGCGCATTTGCTTTCAGGAATATCAGATTATTGTCAGCAGATATCTCATTCACCGAACGCAGCGCTGCATGGAAATCGTCAAAACCAAGCTCCTTATAATAGCTCTTGCCGAATTTACCGATAAGATAATTGTTGAGCTGTCCGATGTTGCCGCCCTTGGAGCTGTTTTCCTCCGCATACGCAATTACCTCGGCGCGGAATATATCGGTATTCAGTTCTGTTTCCGCAGCTGCCACAGGCTCTATCGAAGTGCCTGTCCTCTTGAAACAGCTGTGCTTATCTATAAATCTCGCAAATCTCTTTGAGCCGAAGCGGGAGAAATCTATCTTGCCGAATCTTGTCACAACATAGCTCTCGATCTTCATCATGTTGTCAGTCTGCGGAGCGTACTCGCTGAAATAGTCCTTGATAGCTGATACTATCTGCTCCTCTGTAACCTCATCGGCATTAACGACAGGCTGAGGAAGCTCTGCCTTTTTCTTTTTCAGCGATACGAAGGTATTGCTGCGGCGAAGCTCCTTGAAACTGTCGATAAAAGACGAAAAACGCTTGTAGCCTAGCTCATCAAAATTGATGTTGCCAAAGCGCGAGGTAAGCACTGCATTTACTCTTGCAAGGTCGATACGCTCGCCCTCGTGCTCCTCCACATAATCCATTACAGCCTTACGGATAGCCTTTTCGTCAAGCGTGCCCTCAGGCTCGCACATCTGATTGAGATAGCAGAAATGCTGACAGCTTATCGTAAACGCACGCGGCGTTTTAAGCTCGCCGATACCAACAACAAGCTTTCCCGCCTCGCGAAGTCTTATCGCAAGACGCGTGAAATCGCTGTCGCTCGTAACAAGGCAGAAGCCGTCAACATTGCCCGTATACAGGATATCCATAGCGTCGATTATCATGGAAAAATCGGTGGCATTCTTGCCCGCTATGTAGCTGCACTGCTGCACGGGCATGATAGAATAGTTTATCGCCGCATTGTGCCAGCCGTTGCCGCCCTTTTCCCAGTCTCCGTAAACTCGCTTGTAGGTAGGAATACCGTACTTTTCCACCTCCTGCATGATGAACTGCGCGTATTTTGCCGATACGTTATCGCTGTCGATAAGCACCGCAATTTTTTTCTGATCGGACATATTAAACCTCTCTGTATAAAATAAGCTGCCAAAACTTAATATTAGATTTTGGCAGCATTAGTATTCACTTAAATTGCAACGGGTATCTTGTCGGTAAACTCGTGGTACTGATAATCCACAGCTGTAAAGCTGTTTTTGGTGAACTGATAGAAATCCTTGATATCCTCAACGACCATCTTGGGAGCAGGGAAGGGTTTTTTCTCTATCATCTTCTTAACAATATCCACATGACGATCGTAAATATGTGCGTCCGCGATAACATGCACAAGCTCGCCCGCCTCAAGACCGCTTGCTTTTGCAAACATAGTAAGCAGCGCAGCGTACTGGCATACGTTCCAGTTATTTGCGGTCAGCATATCCTGACTGCGCTGGTTGAGTATACCGTTGAGCTTGTTGCCTGATACGTTGAAGGTCATGGAATAAGCACATGGAGCAAGTCCCATAGCATGCAGATCGGCATGGTTGTACATATTGGTCATGATACGGCGGCTTGCAGGGTTGTTCTTCAGATCATACAACACTCTGTCAACCTGATCGAACTCGCCTTCCTTATACTTGTGCTTTACTCCGAGCTGATATCCATAAGCCTTGCCGATAGTACCATTCTCATCAGCCCAGGCGTCCCATACATGAGAAGAAAGCTCCTCGATACGGTTGGATTTTTTCTGATATATCCACAGTATCTCATCGATAGCCGAGCGATAATACACCCTGCGCAGAGTCATCAGCGGAAACTCCTTCTGAAGATCGTAGCGGTTTACTATGCAGAATTTCTTTATAGTGTGCGCTGGTGTGCCGTCCTCCCAGTGAGGGCGCACATTCTGATCCTCGTCCGAGATACCGTTCTCAATAATATCGCGGCAGTTCTGTATAAAAAGCTCGTCTGCAAGGCTCATGAAAATATCCTCCTTTTACCGAATAAGGGCGGAATCGCTCCCGCCCCGTATTTCTTAAATCTTGCTGAAGATAGAGGACGCTGTAAAATCGATATCCTCGTACTTTGTCTTATCAAACATGGAAAGACCTGTTGTTTCGCATACGCTGTATATCTTGATGTTATTTCCGTCAGCATAAGCGCGAACACGCTCCAGCAGCTGTCTTGCCTTTTCGGGGAAGCCTGCTGTGCTGCCCTCGGGAACAACTCTGCCGACACCGTCAGCGTCGATCTCGAGCGGGAATACACCGTCAAAGCCGTAAATATAGATCTCGCTGAAGCCCATGTAGATTGCAAGCTGTATCATCTGATACATCGCCATGATCTGAGACGTCTCATAAATGCTGCCAACCGACTGGAAAGTGGGAAGACCGTCAATAAGACCGTTGCCGAGCAAATTGATATATGTGGGCTTTTTCTTGAACTTATCCTCGAACACCTTAACATCGGCATTTACAAAGCACTCCATACCTTCTATATACTTACCGTTGCCGAGGTAAGCCTTGGGGTCTGTAAGCAGATAGTAAGTAGGGCGCTGGGGAGTTCTGGAGAAGAAATCGCAGAAATTATCGCAAGCAAAAGTGCGCTCGGTCATAAGAACATTCAGCTCATCAAGTTTTGCAGATGTGCTGCCGACTATAAAACAGCGCTGACCGTTCATCTTGCCCTTGTATGCAGAGAGCTGCTGTGCAGTTGCTGCCTCAAGACCGCTGTAACGCTTAGCATCTGCAGCAATAGCACCTGTGATCTTCTTGTTTGCCATATTAAAGCCAAAGCCTGTAGGCTCGTTCATCTCGCAATAATCGCGCTCTGTGTAGCCGCACTGTGTCTTAAGCGCAATAGCAATACTTGCAGAAGTACCGATCACCTTATCCATAGCAGCAAGCTGTATCTCAGAGATATAGTAAGGCGCAAGGATCAGCACATAGAAGGAATTAGCCTTGCCTCTGAGCTCCTCGATAAATCGTACCGAGCCGTCTTCGGTAGCCTTATCCTGCTCTGTTGTTACTCTGAAAGCGATCTCGGGAACCTTTACGTTCTTTCTGCGAAGTCCGTCGATAGTCTCGTTAAGAACAGCATAGTCCTCATCGCCACCGATGATAACGAGCTTTCTCTGACCGATAACTTCGATATTCTTTACAAGATATGTCTTGTATGCACCGGACTTGCCGCTGCGTATCTTGGCGTCATTCAGATAGGTTGAATAATCCATTTTTGTACCTCCTGTTTATTCGCTGAGCATAAACATATTGTAGATGACCTTGATAGCCTTGTCAAAATCAGCGCTCTCGATACCTACGATGATATTAAGCTCACTGGAGCCCTGGTCGATCATTCTGATATTGATGTTTGCATGGGAAAGAGCTGCGAACACTCTTGTCGCAACACCCTTTACGCTGCGCATACCGCGTCCAACGACTGCGATGAGTGCAAGTCCGTCGATGATCTCGAAATGGTCGGGCTTTACTACCTCGATAAGGCGCTGACTGAGCTTTTCACGCTGACCCTCAAGCTCGTGAGAATTTACGATAACACTGATAGTGTCGATACCTGTGGGCATGTGCTCGGGGAAGATGCCATGATTTTCAAGCACCTGAAGAAGTCTTCTCATAAAGCCCTTGTGGCTGTTCATTCTGTCCTTCTCGATAGAGATTACAGAGAAATCCTTCTTACCTGCGATACCTGTGATGATATGCTCTGCGGGAGGATTCTTCTCAGAAGGAACGATGAGTGTTCCTGCGTCCTCGGGAGCATTTGTGTTCTTGATGTTGATCGGGATACCTGCACTTCTTACGGGGAATACAGCGTCCTCATGCAGAACGCTTGCGCCCATGTAGGAAAGCTCACGCAGCTCGCTGTATGTAATGATGCTGATGCCTGCGGGATTGTCGACTATTCTGGGATCTGCCACCAGCATACCGCTTACGTCGGTCCAGTTCTCATACATAGAAGCTCCTGCAGCCTTAGCAACAACAGAGCCTGTAAAATCAGAACCGCCGCGGGAGAAGGTCTTGATAGTGCCGTCGGGCATTGCGCCGTAGAAGCCGGGAATTACAGCCTT
>JAZNWG010000321.1:0-4039 GCA_045593225.1 Oscillospiraceae bacterium | reverse complement strand
AAGTGCTTTTGAGAAAATTTTTTGCTTTTACTGTTTTCTTATAGGAGTTGACGAAAAAGCATTACCAATATTAGTAATAATACATAAACAAAACCACCACTTATTATAGCTATAAACAGCGATACAAAGCCACCCAGCAATTCTGTCAAGCTCCCGTAAACGCACATTGCTGTAAATGCACAGGCTATTGCACTTAATGCAGGTGCAAGAATTGGACGTATTATTTTAACGCCTCTTACCATTTTGTGGATAATTATATATCCTGCTGTCATAGCTGCGCAATAACTGCATATAGTAGCGATCGAAGCGCCTGTTATACCAAGCTGAGGTATATTAAGCAAAGCACAGTTCATTGAAGCTTTGAGCACTATTGTACCTGTCATGATCCATAGAGGTATATGACCTTTACCTATTGCCTGGAATATACCGAATAGCGAAGATGCGACTATCATAAATATACCGCCTATACATAATACTCCAAATGCGTTGATGCTTACACTGACTTCGGCGCTTCTGTCGGGATAAAGCGTCCCCAGTATCGGCTCTGCAAGCGCATAGGCTCCGAAGCAGGCGGGAAAACCGATCATCGCAGATGCTTTTATAAGTCCTGAGATTTTGCTTTTCAGGGTGACGATATCTTTTTTCTCCCATGCAGCTGCTATTTCTGGAATGGCAGTCTTTTCCGTCATTCCGGCAAAGGAGGGGATGAGCATAAATAACGACATTGCAATTCCTGTATAGCTACCGTACATAAAATTAGCAAGACTATCGATCGTGATACCGTCTGAGAACACCAGTGGATATGCCCGCATAAAATAATCAGGCGTATTTTTTATTGTGCTGTCCAGTGTCCTTGTAACGGTAAGAAGATCAACAAATGAGAAGCAATTCATTACAAGAGCAAAGGCGGAAATTGGCAACAGCTCTTTAAAGATGGTTTTGGCAATGTTTCTTCTTCGGTCAACAGGAATATTATCGACAGGGATACTTTTTCTCTTTCTCTTGTCTGATAACAGCAATGCAATAAGACCTGCAAGCTCACTTAGCGTTACAGCAAGTATAGCCGCTGCCGAAGCCCATGGCAGAGCTGCTGCATATGACTCGTCATAAGTCGTATATGTTGCGCCTAGGAATTCAGCACCTTTTTCGTAACAGTGCTTTGCATAAGCAACGACACCATAGGATAATGCAAGTCCGACAATAGCGCGAGTGACTGCTTCAGTAATGTTCGCAGTTACTGAAGGAATAACATCATATCTGCCCTCGTAATAGCCTCTGATAACAGCTCCGATGCAGCAGAACAGTACAGCGGGAGCTATTGCTGTAATAGCTGCAAAGCTGTTCGGTGAGCAGGCGATATTGTTGGCAAAAAAAGCAGCGAAAAGCCATATGCTGAGCATTCCAAAGACTCCGACTGCTGAGAAGAGAAGCAGTCCTGTTTTCTTGGTGCGAAGTGCATTTCGTCTTCTGCCGAGTGCGATATTCTTGGCAGTAAGCCGCATTATAACCGTAGGTACACCTGCTGCAGTGAGCGCAAATACAGGAGAATACAGGTTATAGGCTGTCGAGAAGTATCCCATACCTGTACCACCGAGAATATTTGCAAGCGGTATTTTGAAAACAGCTCCGACTATTTTTGTAACAGCCATTGCTGAAAATAGCAAAGCGGTATTTTTGATGTAAGTTTTATTTGTCATAATAACCTGTCCTTTCATTATTATATTTATTATTCAGGACAGACATTTATGATTGTAACACAATAATGTCATCATCATATAATATAGTGACGCCGAGAAGGGCATCTTTTCACTTAAAAGGAGGACATTATGGATCATATCATAAAAAGACAACCTAAATTCGGGCCTGGCTATGCGTGGGTGACGGTTCAGTATCTTGACAAGGTATATTCACCCAACAAAGCCTTAAAGGCAGGAACGATCTTCCCCGAACTCAATATAACTATTGAGGAGTACGAAAGGGGGCTTTACAATGGTAAATAATATCAACTATAATCGCAATACACAAAATGCTAACAGCCGCACTTCAGTGAATAATAATGTAAGCTGTGAAGAGCTTATGCGTGCGATAATGGAGGCTGATTTTTTCGCACAGGACCTGAAGCTTTATCTTAATACTCACCCTGATGACGTGCGTGCTCTTGCGATGTATCGTGAAGCGTGCAAGCAATATAAGGCATGCAAGGCGGCCTTTGAGGACAGCTTCTATCCTCTTACAGCCTGCAGTGCAGGAAAAGATGATTGTTGGGATTGGCCCGAGGGCGTTTGGCCACCGAAGAGTTTTTAAACAGGAGGTAGCATAATGTTTATTTTTGAAAAAAGAACACAGATACCCGTATGTATCAAAAACCGTAATCCCAAGTTAGCAGGTATTATTTTGTCGCAATACGGCGGTCCCGATGGCGAGCTCGCAGCTTCACTGAGATATCTCTCACAGAGATTTACTATGCCCGACAACATGGGTAAGGCGCTGCTTACCGATATCGGCACAGAGGAGCTTGCGCATCTTGAGATCATTGGCAGTGTAGTTGGACAGCTAACTGATGGCGAAGGCGCGAGAAGCTTTGATCGCTATGGTAAAGGCGATTATTACGTAGATCATGCAAATGGTGTTTATGCGGCAAATGCCGCAGGTGTGCCTTTCACTGCGTCGTATATTCAGACGAAGGCCGATCCTATTGCAGATCTGGTAGAGAACCTTGCGGCAGAGCAGAAGGCACGTGCTACCTATGACAATATCCTCAGGCTTTCTGATGACCCTGATGTAAATGAGGTAATGAAGTTCCTGCGTGCTCGTGAGGTAGTACACTTTCAGCGCTTCGGCGAGCTTCTTAATACCTATCAGGAGAAGATCAAGTGCTGATAAAAAATGCCCCGAAGCTTCGGGGCATTGATTTTATTCAAAATACTTGTCGAGATAGGAGCTGAATTTTGCAGGATCGGATTTTATCCTGTTCTTTATTTTTTCAGCGCTTTCCTTATCTCCTGTAAAAATGTTGAGATAATACTTCTGCTTTTCAGAAGCTTCGTCCTTTATCGAAATGCCAATAGTACAGGAGCCGTCCTCTTTCTCTGCATAGCGGACAGCATACAGCTTGCCCTTTTTCATGGCATCGCGGGTGTAGACCTTTACAGCTTCTTCAAACATCTTTTCGCGTATGGAAGCGGGAAGGGTATTCCCGAACTCCTGTGCAGCCTTTACACCAAGCAGAGTATTAGAGTAGATAAGGTCGCCGTCCAGCTCCTCAACAGTGCACATACGTTCGCCTATGCCGTCAAGAGCCTCTGTAAGGTCAAAGTAGTTGACAGCCTGCTCCAGCGAGGTTATTTCTATAAGCTGTTCCTTTTTCAGTGGACAGCCGAGTGAGTAGATAAGGTGACAGACAAGAATTCTGATAGAATTTATGTCGGTAACTGTGATCCTTGGAGTTGTGTTCATATATTTTCCTCTTAATTATGTAGTTTATATATTTATGTTGTCGATAAGTGCTGAAACAAGCGCGATATTCATCGCAGCCTCAACGCAAGGAACAGCTCTGTGAACGACGCAAGGGTCGTGTCTGCCCTTGATGACCAGCTCTTCATCGGTGAGTGTTTTAAAATCAACGCTCTTCTGCGGACGAGCTATCGAGGGTGTGGGCTTGAACGCTGTCCTGAATATGATAGGCATTCCGGAGCTGATACCGCCGAGTATACCGCCATGGTTATTGGTGAGTGTTGTTACAGTGCCGTCCTTTATTGCAAATTCGTCGTTGTTCTCGCTGCCGAAAAGCTCTGTACAGCCAAATCCGTTGCCGAACTCGATACCCTTTACAGCGGGAATTGCAAATACAAGCCTTGATATGATATTTTCCAGCCCGTCCATCATAGGCGAGCCGATTCCTGCAGGGAAGCCAACAGCAGCACATTCAACAACACCGCCTACGCTGTCAAGGTTTTCTCTTGCAGAGTTGATGATTTCGCGCATCTTAGCTTCGGCTTCATCAGAAAGGGTGGGAAAACTACGCTTTTTAACGCTATCA